>NZ_JAGGZH010000017.1 GCF_021162145.1 Thermotoga sp. | reverse complement strand
GGGTGATATACACCGATAAGGCCTTGGAAGCGGCGGTTTATCTGTCCAAGAGGTACATAACGGATCACTTCCTTCCGGACAAGGCGCTTCATAACTCAGAGCATCGACAACCACAACTACCACTTTACGAACGCTTTCGAGGAACTCTTTAGGAAGTGGAAAAGGTTCGTGGAGCGTTTTTTCGTCGAATATACTCAGAATGGTGTTTGAAAAGTTGACAATGGAGTATCCGTTATAATGGGGATAGAAAAGCCCCTCATCCAGTCTCTCTAGCTGCATCGAAACCGAGTTCCCCCCTTCCGTGTGGTAAGATTTGAGACGGGGTTTCGTAGAAAAATGATAGCACAGACTGTGGGGATGATAGGGTGCTGAGGGTACTTGTGAGAAAAGACATCGTCGATGCTTTCAAAGATATGATAGCGAGGATATCACACGACGTGGACTGGGATCTCTACGAAGGTGAGGATTACAGGGACAAGGTTCTGGCCGAAAAGTGGGATGTGATCTTTGGTGAGAAGATCTTTGAAATGGACGACACAGTATTCGTTCAAACATTGAAAGAACTGGAGCTGGCGTTGAAGTATGTTGTGAATAAGAAAGAGTACGAATCTTTGAGGGCGAAGTACAATCTTCTCTTGTACACCCCAGAGCTTCAGGGTGCGAAGATAAAGGAGACTCTTTTTCAGATACAGAAGTTCTACAATTCCTACTCTGTCTTTGCTCTTGTCTCCGAGAGAGGGATTCACAGACACGCGTACGTTGATTTCGTAACAGGGGGAAACTACCTTTCTCTCATCTACCATGAGGATCTCCCCATAAACACGGGTTCCCATACGATATTCATAGACAACGCTCCACCAGATTTCCATCCTCCAAGGTTTTCTGGTGAGAAAGTGATTTTAGGAATGGACTCTTCCCCAAAGATCAACATTCCCTTCATCACTATTCCGCCTTTGAGGGAGAGAAAAATGGACATCCCCTACATGCTGGATGGGGTTCTTAGATCTCTCCAGCTTCAGGGAAAGACCTTCAAGATCGACGATGGACTGATCAAACTGCTTACAAGCTACCACTGGCCGGGGAACACCCAGGAGTTCCTGGAGAAAACATACGAGATTCTCACACTGAAAGATTCCGCAGAACAAGTTAAGGGTGTTGTGAGAAACCTCAAAGGAACAAAAGGTATCGATCTGAAAAAATTCGTTGAAACGGTTGTTGAGTTCGTGGAAAGGAGGATGATAGAAAAAGCCCTCGAAGAAAGCGAGGGCAATCGGAAGAAAGCGTGTGAGATCTTGAACATGAATTACAAAACCCTTTCCTACAAGATAAAGAAATACGGCTTAGGATGAATGACGTGCGAAGTAGACGAGCTCCGCTTCTATGAACATGTCAATGTCACCGTCCATCACTGCACCAACATTTGAAGTCTCCACACCTGTTCTATGGTCTTTGACCATCGTATATGGATGAAAGACGTAAGATCTGATCTGGTTCCCCCATGATATGTCCTTCAATTCCCCTTGAATTTCCTGTATTTCTTTTCTTTTCTTCTCCAACTCCAGCTGGTACAGTCTTGCCTTCAAAATCTTCAAGGCGGTTTGCTTGTTCTGATGTTGTGACCTCTCGTTTTGACAGGAAACGACGATTCCCGTTGGAATGTGTGTGATCCTCACAGCGGATTCTGTCTTGTTCACGTGCTGGCCGCCATGCCCCGACGCTCTGAAAGTCTCTATCTTCAGATCCTCCGGCCTTATTTCGATATCGACATCGTCTTCTATCTCCGGTATCACATTCACCGACGCGAAAGATGTGTGTCTCCTTCTTGCCGCATCGAAAGGAGATATCCTCACCAGACGGTGGACACCAGATTCGTGTTTCAGGTATCCGTAGGCGTACTCACCTTTTATCAGAACTGTAGCACTCTTTATACCTGCTTCTTCACCGGGTTGATACTCTACGATCTCGACTTCGAGGCCTTTTCTTTCTGCCCACCTCATGTACATTCTAAGCAACATTTGAGCCCAATCCTGGGACTCAGTTCCTCCCGCACCTGGATGAACGGAAAGATAGGCGTTGCTGGGATCGTACTTTCCGTTCAGAATGATCTCCAGCTCGAGCTTTTTCACGGTCTTCTCCAGCTCTCGAACGATTTCTTCTGCCTGCTGCACCATATCCATATCTTCCTCGGAGAGCTCTATGGCAACTTCGAGATCTTCGAAGAGAGATCTCACCTTCTTCAAATCTTCCGAGATGTTTTTCAATCTTTTCAACTTTTGTGTGTACTCACGGGCCTTTTTTTGATCGTCCCAAACGGAAGGATCGGAGAGCTTTCTCTCGATCTCCTTTAACTCTTTGTTGACTTCCTCTTCATTGACTATTGAAAGCACATCTTTGAACTTCTTTTCGAGTTCTTCTATCTTCGTCTTCGTCTCGAAGCTGATCATCCTCATCACCTCTTCACTCTTATTTTACCAAGACCGTGCGATCCTCCTTTTTTCTTCTTTTTCTCAAGGGCTCTCCTCATTGCTCTGTTCACAAGGTTGAATTCTTCATGCACAAGCCTGATTTTACCAAGCTCTTCCTTCGCTTCTTTTTCGTCCTTTTCCGTCACCTTGACCACTCTCAGGACATAATTGGCTATCGTGTCGTTGATCCTTCTCATCATCTCGTCGAACATGAAATACGTTTCTTTTTTGAATTCGACGATCGGATCTTTCTGCCCATATGCCCTCAACTGAACTGCTTCCCTAACGTGCTCCACTTCCTCCAAGTATCTTCTCCAGTGCTCGTCGATAATTCGAAGCATCAAAAACCTGATTACTTTGCTGTATTCTTCTCCTATCTCCTGTTTCTTTTTCTGATACTCTTCCCACATCCTGCCGAAAAGGTGCTCGTAGAGCTCCTCGGACGATTCAAAGTGTTTTCCATCGAATTCGAAGAGATTTCTGGGAAGAAACGAAAGAGAGTTTTTCAAACCTTCCAAGTCCCAGTTTTTACCGGAGCAGAACTCTTCCACTCTTGTGCTAACGACATCTTCAAAGATCTGTTTTAGATACTCATCGTAGTCTGCTTCCAGAAGTATCTGATCACGAAGAGAATATATGGCGCTTCTTTGTTTGTCCAGAACCTCATCCATCTCCATGAGAGATTTTCTTATGGAGAAGTTTATTCCTTCCACCTTCTTTTGAATGCTCTCTATGAGCTTCGAAAGCATGGGATGCTGTATAGGTTGGCCTTCTTCTATCTTCAGTATTTTCATCACCTTTCCTATCTGTTCTCCACCGAAGATCCTCAGAAGATCATCTTCCAACGAGAGGAAGAAGATCGATTCTCCCGGATCACCCTGCCTTCCAGCTCGGCCTCTGAGCTGATTATCTATTCTTCTACTTTCGTGTCTCTCTGTCCCAATGACACAGAGACCACCGAGCTCTGCCACACCCGGGCCGAGTTTTATGTCCGTCCCTCTACCGGCCATGTTGGTTGCGATGGTCACCATACCCTTTTGTCCAGCCTTGGCAACGATCTCTGCCTCTTTCTCGTGGTGTTTTGCATTCAACACCTGGTGAGGTATTCCTCTCTTCTTCAACATGGAACTGAGAAGTTCGCTCTTTTCTATAGAAGTAGTCCCCACAAGGACTGGCTGCCCTTTTTTGTAGCGCTTTTCGATCTCTTCCACGATCTTTTCGTATTTCTCTTTTTGTGTTCTGAAAACAAGATCATCGTGGTCTTTTCTTATCATAGGTTTGTGCGTTGGAATGACCACAACTTCCATGCCATAAACTTGAATGAACTCGTTTTCCTCCGTTTTAGCTGTTCCCGTCATTCCCGCCAGTTTCTCGTACATCCTGAAATAGTTCTGGAAAGTAATGGTTGCGTACGTTATGGATTCTTCCTTTATCGATACCCCTTCTTTTGCCTCTATGGCCTGGTGCAGTCCTCCGCTGTAACGCCTCCCAGGAAGGAGCCTCCCGGTGAATTCATCGACGATGATGACCTCTCCGTTCATGACAACGTAATCGACGTCTTTTTTGAACAAATACAGCGCCTTCAGGGCGTTTATGAGATGGTATAGAAGAGACACATTTCCGGGCTCGTAGAGGTTGTTCACACCTATGATCTTTTCGGCTTTTGCCACACCCTCCTCAGTCAAAATAACAGTCCTTGCTTTTTCGTCGATCGTAAAATCTTTGTCCTTAACGAATTTTTTAGCAATCTGTGCGAACCTTCTGTAAGTGGAAGGCCTTTCTTTGGATGGCCCAGAAATGATCAAAGGGGTTCTTGCTTCGTCTATCAAGACGCTGTCAGCTTCGTCCACTATGGCGTAGAAGTGTCCTCTCTGGACTTTGTCGTTGTAATCCAAAACGAGGTTGTCTCTCAGATAGTCGAATCCGAACTCGTTGCTTGTACCGTAAGTCACATCGCACATGTAGGCTTCCTTTCTTGAGATTTCCCTGAGTTCCACTTGAAAAGCGTTTAAAGCCTCTTTGTTCATCTGATCTTCTTTCAAAACTTCTTCTGTAAATCTCCGCGGCCACACACTCCAGTTTTCTTTTATTGCCTTCTCCACCAACGAGGGATCTTTCCAGACGACTTCATAGGATTTTCCAAGAGAGTTTATCACCCCTACCCTCAACCCCAAAAATAGGTACACAGGTCCCATCCACAGAGCATCCCTTCTTGCAAGGTAGTCGTTTACGGTGACTACGTGCACACCTTTTCCTATGAGAGCGTTCAGGTACACAGGCATGGTGGCGGCGAGCGTCTTTCCTTCCCCCGTCTTCATTTCCGCTACCTTTCCTTCATGGAGGGCGATTCCACCCATCACCTGCACGTCGAAAGGTCTCATCCCGAGTGTTCTTCGAGCCGCCTCTCTTGCCAGAGCGAAGGCCTCTATGAGATTTCTGTCTGCATCTTCAAAAGAGTTTACTCTCTCTTTCAATTCAAAAGATAAATCAATTATCTCTTCGTTGCTTTTCGATCTCATAATCTGATCCAGCTGGTTGATTTTTTCAACAGTTTTCGAGTATCTTTTTAAGATGCGCCTGTTCTTATCAAAAAGCGCCATATCACATTACCTCCAATCTGTACTTTATGGTTCCGCCATCTACGTATCCGACCAGGAAGAGACTGGACTTCGGAGAAAAACCAAGGAGTTTGTTCAGGATCGAGTTCAGATCGATGAACATTTCCAGAAACGCGCTGTCTGGTACTCGTTTTTCAAAGAATCTGAAACTGGGGTGATTTGAAAGCCTCCTTTTGTTGATAGCTTGAAGGAATTCGATTTTCTTCATGGAAGAGATGACAAGGTAACCGCGGTATTCAAAAAAATGAAGGAGAGCATTTTGAGTAGGAAGTTCCCATTCTTCGCCGATTTTTTTTGCCCCTCGACTGATGAGATGAGTTTCTACATCCTCCAGACTTTTGCTACGCACAAAGAGAACGAGTTCAGGTGCTCCGTAGAGCGATGTCATAAGCGTGATATTACTATCGATGAACGTTTGGTAGAACTCTTCAAAGTCACTTCCTTTGAATATTTCCCTCAAAAGTTCTCTGGAAATCTCTGGGTCACCTGTGAAGGCATAGAGATCTCCAATGTAAGGTAGTTGCCCAAGACTATCAGGTTTTGAGGTCGAAAATGGCATCGCTTTCTGTGTGATTTCCAATGTGAGCTGGGAATCGTTCACTTTCACACTCAAAACTGTCTCGCCTTCTCTTCCGAGGAGTTCGAACCTCTTCATATGTGCTACAATCGGTGCATTTTTGAAGGCCGCTTTCTCGTCCTGTACTCTTCCGAGTATCTCTTCATTTGGTGAGAGTAGGATGTACTCTCCAAGCGTTTTCAAATAGAGAGGGGTGGTGCTTTCGATGATGTAGAGACCGTCTTTTTCGTAAAACTCTGCAGTGTTCACTTTCGCAAAGAACTTTACAAATTTCTGAGGGGTATTTGTCCTGAAAGCGATGAAGCCTTCTTTGAACCTGCACGGCAAAGAGAGAAGATCGTTGATATCGAAGGTAAAAAGATCTTTTATGTCTCCTCTACCACAGACAATGATCTCTTCCGAGAGAGCTTGAAAGAAAGAATCTGGTTGATCTACATGGTTTTCAAGCCATTTTACCGTTGTCTGTTCATAGCCAACACCTTCCTTCGAAAGTAGGAACTCGAAGAGAGGAAGTTTCTTTACAGTCGAGTAAAGCTCCCCGGTATTTCTTAACCAGATGAAGTAATCGTAGTCCTGAAGCATGGGTACTGAAAAGCCAAGTGTCATCAGCAGCACTAAAAGGGAGAAGAATACTCTCATGATTTCATCTCCCTGAAAAATTTCCAGGCTTCCTCCACCACTTTCCGGAAATCTACGCTTTGACTCTTGCCTTCTTTCCTCACCCAAAAGAAAAACTCCATGTTGCCTTCCGCGCCTTTTATTTTAGAGAACCAGCAATCCTTCACGATGAATCCGTTGTCTATCAAGCTTCTCTGTACATCTACCAGCACTTTCACGTGAACCTCGGGATCTTTCACGACACCTTTTTTCACAAACCTTCTCGGTGCTTCGAACTGAGGTTTCACCAGTACGATCGCATCACCCTGGTCTTTCAAGATGTCATGGATGGTGGGGAGAATCTTTTTTACGGATATGAACGAAACGTCGCAGGTTACGAGGTCAACCTTCTCCCCCAGATCTTCCCACCTCAGGTACCGGGCGTTGACCCTTTCCATCACCACCACTCTCGGGTCGTTTCTCAACTTCCAGTGGAGCTGACCATATCCCACGTCAACAGCGAAGACTTTTCGAGCACCGTTTTTCAGGAGAAAGTCTGTGAATCCACCAGTGGAAGCACCTATATCACACGCGACTTTTCCGGAGACGTTTATTTTGAATCGATCGAACGCAGATTCGAGTTTGTATCCCCCTCTGCTCACGTACTTGGGTTCTTCTAGAAGTTCCAATTGTGAGTTTTCTGGAACGAGTTTGCTTGCTTTCGTTATTCTCTCACCGTTCACCAGAATCTTCCCTGCCAAAATCAACGCTTTTGCCTTTTCACGACTTTCCACAAGTCCTCTTTCCAAAACGAGCAGATCTAATCTCTTCTTATCAGCCATAGTTCACTACCTTCTTTTATAACGGTTCCCCATTGAAACACTCGGATTTTCTCAACATCTCTGTAAACCCTTTTTTCAGTTTCAAACAGCAAAACTCTGTCCTTTGAGACAAAAAGAGGTGTTCCGAAGTTTCTGATGAAGAAACCATCCCCAACATTCTCACCATCTATCTTACCGTCCTTGTAGATGAGGAGGCTCTTTTTCCACACTGCAAAATCATCTGCCTCCAGTATTTCGATTGTTTCTCCGTCTTCTGTGTTCAAAACCATCACGTTGTTCCCTACACCAACGAACACCCTGTCTTCGGATACATCGAGACCCCATGCACCCTCGATCTTTCTCTCCCAAAGGAGGCGCCTTGTTTTTAGATCGTAACTTCTCAAGAATCCACACACATCCAGCACGTACATCGTGCTGCCTCGGAGGGAAAATTCCACCGGTGTTTTTGAAACTTGCCATGTCCACTTCCTGTTGATACCCATCAGAACACCAGATGCCGTCAAAACGAAATCGTTCCACCTGAAAAGTACCGTGTCATTCACCTCTCGCTCTCCTATCTTGTGCCTAGTGATCACTATTCCACCGGTGACATCCACAGGTTCCTGGACTTTCAAAATGCTCTCTCCCATCCTGAGGAATCCATCCTTGTAGAGGTACTCCTTCTCTCCATCTAAAAAGACCATGTCAACTCCTTCGTACAATCCTGGTACGTTCTTCAAGGATATGTCTCTTCCCACATAGATCGTCCTTCCACCTATTTGGTAAAATCCCTCATCTACGACTTTTTTGTAGTTTCCTATCTTCAGAACATGTTTTTGTTTCCATACGGGAAATATCACCACAGGGGCCTTTTTCCCCGGAAAATCCTGAGTTTGGGCGATTTTCCTTTCGAAACTTCCGTCTTTATACTCGATGAGGAAAAATCTCGGTGGAATTTTTGCTTGAGGGAAGATCTTCTTCATGGCTTCTTTGAACTGTTCGGGAAACAACTCTGAAGTTGCCAGGTTTTCGAAATTGTCCAGTTCTTTTCCCTCGAACACGATCTGAAAGGCCACATGATCTTCTTTGACTCTCAATTTTACGATCAGAGGTGTTCCCACGCCTGTGAGCACACCATCCTGCGACAAAAGGGTTTCTACCAGTCCTTTGTACTCGTCCGGTCCGTCGTATACGAGCGTCACCACCGGAAGTTCTTTCCACTCCTGAACAATCTCCATCTCAGTTGCGGTGGGAGTAGCTTCCCCAAGAAAGTAGAGCACACCGCTTTCTTCTATCTTGTAATTGAAAGCAAACATCAAAACAGCACTTTGTAGAAGTACAAACCATGTGCAGGTGCGGTACCAGCCGCCGCGCTTCTGTCTCGTGCCTCAAGCACCTCCTTCATTTTTCCTGGTTCCCACTGTTTCAATCCCACCTTCACCAAAGCCGCAACGATGTTTCTCACCATTCTTCTCAGGAAAGATCTCCCCTCGACTCTGATGAGAATAAGGTTTTCCCTGAGCCTCAGGATCCTGATCTTGTAAATGGTTCTCACCGGATCCCTTTCGTCACTTCCTGTCTTGAAAGATGTGAAGTCGTGTGTTCCTTCTAGATACCTTGCGGCCTCTCTCATCGCCTCGAGATCCAGTTCGTAGGGGAACCACCAGACGTGCTTTCTGAGGAAAACGTTTTTTTCTCTGGAGGTGTATATGAAATAGTGATAGATCCTTTTTTTGACATCAAACCGTGGATGAAAGTTTTTTGGCACCTCGAATACTCTCTTCACATACACATCATCCGGAAGGTTCGCATTCATAGCGTTCTTGATATCCTCTGTGGTCATCCTGTCGTTTGGACAGTTGAAAGCTATCAGTTGACCGTTCGCATGAACACCAGCATCCGTTCTGCCCGCTGCTTGCGTATAGACCCTTTGTTTGAAAATTCTTTCTAACGCGTCTTCTATGACTCCCTGAACGGTCCTCACACCAGGTTGTCCCTGGAAACCAAAGAAATTACTCCCGTCGTACTCGACGATTGCTGCCACCCTTCTCACTGCTCATCACCTCGATCTGTGCTATATTTTTACTGGGCTACCTCATGATATTTTAGCAGCTGGAGTTGAGAGTGATGTGGAAGATTGCAGTCTTTTTTTCTGTTCTCTTGGTTACTCTTTCTTTTTCCATCCAGTTGATGGTGATCTACGATAATGTGGCCTCTCTGGTGACGATCGAAGGAGAAGAGATGAAGAAGATCTCCAAAATTGCCCTTCCCTTCCTACCTTCGAAAGGCATAGTGATCTCAAACAAAGCCTACTTTGTGAACAGAAAGGAACTGGTGGTGTACGACTTGGAGAACAAAGAAATTGTCAAAAAACTCCAATTGTGGGTTGAGGATCTGAGATGGAGTGATAACAGTCTTTTGATCCTCTCTAAAAAGAAGATCTTCCTCGTGGATCCCGCCACGTTCAACTACAGCGTCGTAAATCTGCTTGAAGATCCGGTGGATGTGGAAACCTATGAGAATGAATTGATCGTGAGCTATGGAAAATACGTCTCTCTTGTGAAAGGCGGTGAGGAAATCTGGAAAATAGAAGCACCTTCCAACGTTGTTGATATCTCTATGAACCCAAAAAGAAGAGCACTCGCTGGAATCACAGAGGATGGGACTCTCTTTCTCGTTGATCTGGAAAACACTTTTGCACCGAAGGTTGTGTTCTTCACTAAAGTCGAAAATGCAAAAAATGTGGAGTGGTTAGGAAACCTTCTTTTTGTTTCCTCCGGGAGCAGGATAATCATCATGAATGCTGAAAAGTTGAATGCCCCGGAGATAACTAAAGAATACAACATGGAAATCTCCTCGATTGTGAAGACGGATGGTTCCATTTTCTTCACATCGGGGAATATCCTCTACAGAATAGACTCAACACTTTCAATGAAAAGGTTGAGTGTGGCTCAGAGGGTGTTTTTGGTCCTCTCACCCGCAAGAGAGGTGATCACAGCAGGCGAGCTTCTCTGGAAGAGAAGTTTGGACTCCGAGGTGAGAGCTTCCCCCGTTGTCACTGACAGGTTCGTTTTCGTAGCGGATGTTGAAGGAGTTGTACATGCCATGTCACTGGATGGAAAAAGGTTATGGGACTACAGGACAGGTTTTGTGATAACCGCACCCCCAAAGGTTTATCTGGATCGCATCTATGTGACGAGCTGGGACAATTTCCTATACGCCCTCTCCGAAGATGGCAATCTTGTCTGGAAGGTGAAGCTGGAATCGGATGTCTCAAGACCGTTTGAAGTGAATTCGTACGGAGTCTATCTTGCAACCGATGGAGGAAAGGTGTATTTGATTGATCACAATTCTGGCATACTTTGGCAGTTTAAAGACGATGAATGGGTGTCAACAGGAATCACTATCGACGAAACCGGCATTGTCTATTTCGGAACTTTGAGAAATTTATACTCCCTCTATCCGAATGGTTCCATAAGATGGAAAACGAAAACCGGTTATCTTTTAATAACGAAACCCAGCGTTGTTGAAAACAACATCTTTGCTGGTAGCAACTCCGGATGGTTGTTCTGTGTTGACAGATCCAGAGGAAACGTGATCTGGAAAAGAAAGCTTCCTCTAACTCTCAACTCGAGCCTATCCGTTTACAAAAATCTTCTGATCACAAACGGAAACGATGGGATATACCTGATTGACCTTCAAGGAAATGTGAAAAAAATCGTTTCTGTCGAGTCTCCATCTCCTGTTGCCGTCTCGAAAGAGGGATTCTTATTCTTTGTTTCAAATGGAATCCTCTTCTCCTACACAATCGATGGTCAGAAGAGATGGGAAAGAAAGGTGGGGGAAACCACCGCTGGACCAGCTATAGGGGAAGAGCGTGTGATCGTTGCCACACGAGATGGAACCGTCTATTGCTTTTTCGATTCAGTTCAACCATAATCAGTATTTTTGAATGGGGCCGAACCTCTCAAGTGGCCAGATCCTCAGAATGGGCCAACCAATGATGTGATCTTTTGGAACAAAGCCAAAGTACCTACAGTCCAGGCTTTCCTTCGTGTTGTCACCCATCAAAAAGTAGAAACCTTCCGGGATTCTTATCCTCACTGTACCATCCTTTGTTTTTTTGATGTACTTCTTAAGGTCCAGCTTCGAATAGTATTCTTCGTAGAACGTGTGGTAGATCATACCAGGGATGTAATAAGTTTGGGTCTTCTCGTCGTAGTAAACCATTGAAGGATCGAAGTAATTCAACAGACCGGGGAGGAATGGCTCACCATACTTCAAACTCTCCTCCCCGATAAGGGAAAACACCAGCACAGCTGCGGCTCTTCCGTGCTTTCTTGCAAGATCGTATATAAAATTTCTGTACGCTTCCTTGTCCTTTCTCAACTTGCTTGCAGTGTAGAGCCACTCGTAGAAATCCTCGTATTTGAAGATTCCTTCTGGTTCGTAGTACCTGTCTTTCAAGACCCCCGGGATTTTCCCGTTGACGTACAGCTTTCCGTTCTTTATCTCTAGGACATCTCCACCCTTACCGACTAGGCGCTTCACGTATTTAACGTGTCCTCTGAACTTTGCCGGGGAAAAGAGGTCCATGAATTTGTCAAACAATCGAAGCATGTGACTTGCACGCTCATCCACGAAGGGTGACCAGAATACAACGATTTCTCCTACCTGAGGTTCTCGAACGGTATAGGTGATCTTCTCCACAAAAAGGCGATCACCGATCTGGATCGTTGGAATCATTGATCCTGTTGGCACCAGCATGGTTTCAAATATGTACAACCTCACGATTGTTGCAGCAACAAGTGCGTAAAGCAATGCTTTAATCCATTCTACGGATTCCTTTTTCAGATTCATCAATCCCTGCGCTCCTTGATTCTGATCTTACCCTTGACGTCTCTGAGGTAGTAAAGCTTTGCTCTTCTCACTTTACCCTTTCTCACAACCTCTATCTTTTCAACAACAGGTGAGTGAAGTGGGAATATTCTTTCCACACCAACACCATGGCTTCCAATTCTTCTCACGGTGAACGTTTTGTTTATTCCAGATCCCCTTTTGGCAATCACAATCCCTTCGAACACCTGTGTTCGCTCTCTGTCACCTTCGATCACCTTCACATGCACTCTCACCGTGTCACCCGGTCTGAAATCCGGGATTTCCTTCTTTTCGTATTTCTTTTCGATGATTCTCACAAGGTGATCCATGCTCATCTTTCAATCCCTCCTCGCGTAATTTTCTCCTATCAGTCTATCGATCATTATGGCCGCTGCCGCCCTGACGGACAGATGGTTGAAATCCGATCTCGCCCTCACAGGTTCAAGAACATAATCTGAGATCGCAAGGATCTCGTCAGGGAGTCCCCACCCTGTACCAAGGAGTATGAGAGCTGGACTTTTCGTCTCCACTATTATTCTTTTTCCTTCCTCGAAAGATATGTCGTTTTCCCGCTTCTTTGCGGAAGTAAAAAATATCAGTGGTCTTTCCCCTTCGATCTCTTCTATGTCTTCCAGAACATCTTCCAGATAAGATTTCAATTTCACCAGCTTTAAGGACTCAGCTCGGGACGGATTGTATCGACTTCCAAAACCTTCTCTCCAGAACTTGAGCATCTTGACAACCATGTCCTGTTGAGCCTTGAGGTTGGTGACTATGTAGTATCCCTTCAGGTTATAGGTTCGAGCGGTTCGGGCGATGTCGTGAACGTCGAGGTTTGTAACGGCTGTTGATATGATGCTTCCGTCCTTTCCTTTTATGGGATAATGGATGAGAGCCACGTAGACTCTTTCTAGCACTTTTCCATCAGCTCCTTGAACAACTCTATTATAGCCAATTTATCGAGCTCGTCCAGTTCTTTCGCCAGAAAAAGATCTGGCCTTTTCATGATAGTTTTTTTGATACTTTCTTTCCTCCTCCAGAGCTCCACTTTTTGGTGATCTCCGGAGAGCAACACATCGGGAACCTTCATACCTCTGTACTCGTACGGTCTGGTGTAGACGGGATGGTCCAGCAGCCCTTGGTGGAACGATTCCCTCTCAACGGACTCCCTCTCCACAACACCAGATACAAGTCTCACAACAGCATCCGTTATCACCATCGCCGGAAGTTCCCCGCCGGTGAGGATGTAGTCCCCTATGGATATCTCGTCATCGACTATGTTCATTACCCTCTCGTCTATTCCTTCGTATCTGCCGCAGAATATCACAATGTCACTTTTCTTTGAAAGTTCTTCCGCTATCTTGTAGTTGAAAATTCTACCCTGAGGACTCGTCAAAATCACGTGTGGCTTCCCGTGTTTCTCAACGTATCTTTCATAGAACCTGAAGAACGGCTCTGGTTTCATGACCATACCGTATCCGCCACCGTATTGATAATCGTCCACCGTTCTGTGTCTGTCGGTGGTGTAGTCTCTCAGGTTTTCCACATTTATTTCCACGATTCCCTTTTCAACCGCGCGGGCGATGACGCCGTACTTTTTCACAACCTCGACCATTTCTGGAAATATGGTTACCATGGTGATCCTCATTAAATCCACTCCAGTTCCTTCGCCACGATCTTTTTTTCGAATTTCCTGATTTCAACGATACAGTCCTTTATCATGGGGATTAGCGTTTCTTTGTTTTTCTTCCTGACCACCAGAACGTCGTTCGACCCCGTCTCGATTATGTCGACGACCTTTCCAACACTCTCGCCCGACTCGTAGAAAACTTCACATCCCAGTATCTCGTAGAAGTAATATTCGTCCTTCTGAAGGGGAGGAAGTTCTTCGTACTTTATGAAAACTTCACATCCCTTTATCTTCTCTGCCGCTTCCACTGTGTCGATTGCTTCGAATTTGATGAGGAAGAGCTTGTTCATCTTTCTCACGGACTTAACGGAAAGATTGTAGAAGACCTTTTTTTCTTTGTTGTAGAGCACGACATCGGAGAGGTTCTTCACTATATCTTCCGAATTCGTGTAAGGGAAGAACTTGACCTCTCCTCTCAGTCCATGCGTGTTGACGACCTTTCCAACGGCAATTCTTTCGTTGATCAGGTCCTGAATGGTCTTTATCACACTCTCACCTGACCACCTTGATGGTGATCTCCTTGGAGCCCCCCATGAGGGCACTTAGCAGAATCTTTAGAGATTTTATGGTCCTTCCGTCTTTTCCTATGACCTGACCAACATCTTCTTCGTTTACCACTATCTCGTACACTTTCCTTCCTTCCTCGTCGAACTCCACAACTACTACTTCCTCGGGATGCTTCACTATCCCTCGAAGAATCCTCTCAACCAGCTCCTTCATTCAGAGGCTGCCTCCTCTTTCTTTCCATACTTTATTTCGTGTACTCTCTTCATGACACCGAACTTTCTAAAGATATCCCTCACGGTGTCACTTGGCTGGGCTCCTTTCATGACCCACTCCACAGCCCTTTCGACGTCAATTTTTATCTCTCCTTCCTTCAGGGGGTTGTAGTACCCGAGCGATTCAATGTACGCACCGTCTCTTCTTTTTCTGCTGTCCACGACCACTATCCTGTAGAAGGGTTGCTTCCTTTTTCCCATTCTCGTGAGTCTTATCCTGACCACAAGCTACACCTCCTCAGAATCCGAATGGTATTTTGAATTTTCCCTTCTTCATTCTCTTCATGAGGATCCTCATCTGTTCATAGCTTTTGAGGAGCTTGTTGACATCCTGAACGGTGGTACCACTTCCACGGGCGATTCTTCTCTTTCGACTCGCGTTCAGAATGTGAGGGTTTCTCCTTTCCTCGATGGTCATGGAATTTATGATGGCCTCTATCTTCTTCAGTTCTTTTTCACTCATTTCAACGTCCACCTTCGGGGCCCTCGGAAGCATCTCTAAAATAGAAGAGAGCGGCCCCAGTTTTTTCATCTCCTGAAGTTGTTCTTTGAAGTCCTCCAGAGTAAATTCCGCCTTCAAAAACTTTTCGGCACTCTTCTTCATCTTCTCCTGATTGAGCTCTCTTTCAACCTTTTCTATCAGAGAAAGCATGTCTCCCATTCCGAGGATCCTGTTGGCCACTCTGTCTGGATGAAAGGATTCCAGCCCGTCGAGTTTTTCGCTCGTTCCTATGAATTTGACAGGTTTTCCGGTCACGTACTTTATGGACAGGATCACTCCGCCTCTTGCATCACCGTCCATCTTCGTCACAACAAATCCTGTAAGATCGAGTCTTTCGTCAAAGACCTTGGCAGTGTTGACCGCATCTTGTCCCATCATCGCATCTACAACGAGTAAGATCTCATCGGGGTTGAGAATGGACTTTATGTCTTCGAGCTCCTTCATCATATCCTCGTCGATGTGAAGACGTCCTGCCGTATCAACTATCAAAACGTCCCTTCCGATTCTTTCTGCCTCTTGTATGCCCTCTTTCACGATCTCAAGAGGTGACTTGTTGTAGTCATGAACCACGTTCACTCCTACTTGTTCTCCAAGCTTCACAAGTTGGTCCACGGCAGCGGGCCTGTAGAGATCGGCCGCAACGAGCAAAGGGTTTCTTCCCTCTTTTTTGAGGAGCTTTGCGAGTTTCGCACACGTGGTCGTCTTGCCACTACCCTGAAGTCCCACCATCATTATGGGAGCAGGTCTGTGGATCAGTCTCAAAGGTTCATTTTTTTCACCCATTATCCTGATCAGTTCGTCTCTTACGATTTTTATGAACTGTTGATCCGGTGTCAGGCTCTTGAGTACCTCTTCGCCAAGTGCTTTCTGGAGAACGTGGTTGACGAATTCTTTCACAACTTTGTAATTGACGTCAGCTTCCAGCAAGGAAAGTTTCACTTCCCTGACAGCATCTTTCACGTTCTTCTCCGTTATCTTTCCACGTCCGGAAAGGTTTTTGAAAACCCTGGAAAGTTTCTCTTGAAGATTTTCGAACATCGAGACACCTCCAAAAGTCCTCCTCTGATATTAGACGTTTCTCATTAATGGCAGGTTTCCGATTATCTAAGGAGTAGCTTAACCATTGTTACAATATGATGTCAGAGGATATGTGGTTTAACTTAACACACACAATCAACGTTACATAACATTAATAATACCTGATTGTGAAATCTCCGTATCCCTTCGGAACCGTTTCTTCAACACTCACATTCGTCACAACGGCCGCTGGGGGACCTTTCGAGACCTCGTTCAAGAACTGACGGAGCTTTCTCTCTTCACCCTCGGCGTGAATGAAAACGGAGCCGTCGTCCATGTTCATCACGTAGCCCTTTATACCAAAGGTTCTGGCGATCCTCCTGGTAAAATAGCGAAACCCCACTCCTTGTACGATCCCTTCAACTCTTATCTTCAGTGCCTTCATGTTCCCACGTCCTCAAAAACTCCTCATCGAAGTGCACATCGAGTTGAGGGAAGGGGATGTAGATTCCTTCTTTCTCCAAATAATCCTTTATTCTGAAAGCAAGTCTTTTTACACCTTCAAAAAAGTTCTCTCTTGTCACCCAGAACTTGATGATGAAATCTATAGAAGAACTGTTGAAGGCATCAAAAACAATGGCGGGTGCCGGATCTTTCTCAACGGTTTCTTCGTCCTCGAGAGCCTTTTGAAAGATCTCTACAACCTTTCTGAGATTTGCAGAATAGGGTACTCCCACTGTGATCTCCTGTCTTCTCACGTTCAAAGGCCAGAAATGGATGATCTTGTCGTTCCACACTGATTTGTTCGGTATCATGACCTTTTTTCCATCCCACGTTCTGATCACCGTGTGATTCAGATTTACCACTTCCACGGTTCCGGAAATTCCTCCAATTTCCACCGCATCGCCTTCTTTCACAGCGCGTGAGATGAGCAGGAATATCCCGGAAAAGAAATTGGAGAGTGGTTCTTGAAGAGCTAGACCAACGATGAGTCCCCCTATTCCCACACCCGTCAGCATGGGTACTAGGTTCAGATCCCAGATGTCAAGAATAACCATAATGGCTATCACAGCTATGATGAGTCCAAGAAAGAATCTGATGGTGTTTCTCATTTGAAGCTCTTTTCCCTGTTTTTCAACACTCTTCTCGATGAGTTTGAAGAGCCACTTGAACATCAGGTATGATACAGCAACGGTGATCACCGTCAGAACCAGTCTTGTTAGTATCACGTTTCACCACCTCACAGCGAATTTGATGCCAGTCCCTCTGGTGTAATGATATTCGGAGAAGAGGTTCGAACTGATAGAAGAACTGAGAACAAACGTGTTGAATCCCACTGAGACATTGTTCACGCTCGCATAGAAGCCAAGGGATATCTTGAAAGCACTTTTCCCCGTATCGGTGTTGGTCACCATGGAGATACCAAGACCCGCCTTCTGTTCTTTGCCGATCACGAAATCTATCCTGTTTTCCAACACCTCCTGGTCGAACTGAAGACAGTAGGAGAACCTGTTCTTCTTGGACGAGTCGTAAAAGAGCTTCAGCGTGTACTCTCCTCCCATGTAGC
>NZ_JAGGZH010000016.1 GCF_021162145.1 Thermotoga sp. | reverse complement strand
GTTCCAGCGGACGAACGAGAAATGCTTCTAGATTATAAAGCATACCTGGAAGAAGAGCTTCGCATGGTAGAGGAAAGATTGAGAGAAATTGAAGAAATGGGAGGTGAGTAATATGCCAAGGCTGGATGGCACTGGACCCATGGGGCTTGGTCCAATGACGGGTAGAGGCCTTGGATGGTGTCGCTACGGTATGGGGTATGGTCCTTACGCTGCACCCTGGTATCGCAGAGTATTCGGATTCTGGCCCGGTGGCTGGGGCCGAGGATGGGGTCGTGGTTTGGGTCTTGGCTTCCGATTCAGAAGAGGATGGGGCTGGCGTGGTGGTCCAAGAGGCCCCTGGTGGTAAAATTCAACTACTGACACCGTCTACTATCGGGCCCTCTTAAGGGCCCGGTAGTTCTTGTCTAGATAAAATCAAGGAGGCAGACGAGATGATAATCACCGTCTTGAGTGGAAAAGGAGGAACCGGAAAGACCACCGTAGCCACCAATCTTGCATGGGTTCTCTCTCAAAGCAGGAAGGTGCAGCTGCTGGACGCAGATGTGGAAGAACCAAACGATCATCTGTTTTTGCCTCCACAAATAGAGGAAACTGAACCCGTAGAAATGCTTCTTCCCCAAGTTGATCAAAAAGCATGTATTAAGTGTGGAAAGTGTGCAAAAGTATGTCAGTTTGGTGCAATATCTGTGTTCAAGACGGGTGTGATGGTCTTCGATTCTCTCTGTCACGGCTGCGGAGCATGTGCTTTGGTGTGTCCTAAAAATGCCATAACTGAAGTACCCAAAGCGATAGGTGAAGTGAAATCAGGAAAGGTACACGAGAGAATCAATTTCTCCATGGGAATTTTGAATATAGGAGAGCCTTCCGGTGTTAAGGTGATCAGAAAACTGAAAGAAAAGATCGATCCTTCAGCGGACATTGTGATCGTGGATGCCCCACCGGGAACATCCTGTCCTGTCGTGGAAGCCCTTCGAGGCTCCGATTTTGCGTTACTCGTTACTGAACCAACTCCGTTTGGACTTCATGACCTTCAAATGGCTGTGGAACTGGTATCTGAAATGGGCATCAAAGCAGGAATAGTTGTGAACAGAGACTCCAGAGGGTATGAAAGTGTGGAGCGCTTTTCAGAAGAAAGTGATATACCCATTCTCATGCGCATACCTTACGATCCTCAAATCGCAGAGTTGTATTCCAGGGGTATATTGTTTTCCAGTCATCTTCCGCAATGGAAGGTCGAATTTGAGAGGCTCTTCGAAAAAATAAGGGAGATGGTAGAAGCATGATACAGGTGGCAATAGTGAGCGGAAAAGGAGGAACCGGAAAGACCACACTTTCAGCAGCGCTGAATCTGTTGTTTGAAGACAACGTAATAGCAGATTGTGATGTGGATGCTCCCAATCTTCATCTTATATTCCAACCGATCAAGCAGCGGTCCTATGACTACTACGGTGGAAAGAAGGCCGTCATAGATTACTCCAAATGTACCTCCTGCGGAGTCTGTGAAAAGTTCTGTAGATTCGATGCAGTGCGGCGCGATGGTGATAAAATCGTGATAGATCCCTTTGCCTGTGAGGGATGTGGCGTTTGTGTATTAAAATGCCCGTTTGAAGCTGTGAAACTGGTTGAATCCAAAGCCGGTGAATACTACGAATCGTTGGCTTCAGTGGCTCAGCGTCCCATGGTTCACGCAAAACTCAAAGCTGGTGAGGAGACGAGTGGAGGACTTGTTGCGGAGGTAAGAAAAACCGCACTGAAGTTCGAAGAGTCCGGAAAGCAGCTGGTTATAATCGATGGGGCACCGGGCATTGGATGTCCCGCTACGTCTTCCATCGTGGGGGTCAGTTACGTTGTGATTGTAACGGAACCAACCGTATCGGGACTCCACGATCTTCAGCGCATTGTGGAAACCGTTCGACACTACAGGAGAAACTTCGGGGTGGTGATCAACAAGTCCACAATTAATCCGGAGAAGAGAGATGAGATACTCAGATACGCTGAGAAGGAAGGAATCGTTATCCTGGGAGAGATTCCCTTCGATCCTACAGTGAACACTGCAACCATCAATGGAAAGTCCATTCTGGAATATCCTGAGAGTCCAGCGGCACGCAGTATTGTTAGAATATATGAGAAGCTCAAAGAGATTCTCAAAATATGAGGAGGGATTGACGATGATAATAGCCATTCCGGTAGCCACCGATGAAGGTTTGAACTCAGCGGTTTCAGAACATTTTGGTCGGGCACCTTACTACGCGTTCGTGAAAGTGGAAAATGGAAAGATAGTCTCTTTGGAAGTAGAGCCTAATCCCTTTCCTGAACACGCTGCTGGAGAGCTTCCGGCTTACATGCGTAAGAAAAATGTGGATGTGTTGATAGTGAGAGGGATCGGTCAGAGAGCTTTAAGGTATCTGAACGAGTATGGAATCCAGGTGATACGCGGCGCTCAGGGAACCGTTGAGGATGCTGTGAAGAGATTCATTCAGAATCAGCTGAAAGATACAGAGTATAAACCTGCAGAACACTTTCACAACCGACCTCCAAGACGAATAGCCATACCCGCCACAGCTGAAAACCCAGACAGCGAAATGGATCAGAGGTTTGCACGGGCAGCCTATATTGCGATCTTTGACGAGGCCACAGGGCAGTTCAGCTTCTACAAAAACACGGTGGATGAGGCACACGGTGCGGGACCACGGATGGCTCAGTTTCTGGCAGAGAAGAAAGTCGATGTTCTGATCACAGCCAATGTGGGGACCAACGCATACAATGCACTCAGGATGGCGGGAATAGAAGTCTATCTTTTTGAAAGAGGAACAGTGAGAGAGGCGCTGGAAGCGTTCAGGGAGGGTAAACTGGAGCGAATGGGAGGTCCAACACATTCAGGACATTGAAAGACATACTGTGAGGAGTGAAGAATATGAAGCTGGTAGTACTCTGTGATGATCATGCCCGCACTCCCTTTGCTGCGGAGCATGGTTTTTCCCTCTGGATAGAAACAAAGGAAGGCAGCCACGTTCTCTTCGATACGGGTACCACCAATGTGTTCATGAAGAACGCAACACTTCTTGGAATTGACCTCAGAGATGTCACGGACGTGGTGCTGAGTCATGGACATTACGACCACGTGGGTGGGTTGGGATACCTTCTTGAGGTAGCACGCCCCAGAATATGGGTACGACGCGGAATCGATCTTCCAAAGTATTCCAAAACTCGCTACACAGGTGCCCCTTACTCCTGGGAAGAGATCAGAAAGATGGGAGCTTCTATTGAGTATGTGGACAGGGATGTCGTGAAAATTTCTGATACTGTTTTTGTGTGGGGGCCGGCAAAAATGACAAACAGCTTTGAAGAGCCAGATCCGACGTTCCTTGTGAAAGAAGTCGAAACAATGAAACGAGACTACTTCGAAGAAGAACTGAACCTCACGTTGAAGACATCGAAAGGACTTGTGGTGGTCACGGGTTGTGCACACAGGGGGATTGTGAACATTGCCTCCGAAGCCAAACGGCTTTTTGGTGAACACATTCATTTACTTCTTGGTGGGTTTCATCTTGTGAACGCACCGCTGGAAAAGATCCAGCGGGTAGTTGAGAAACTTAACGAGCTGGGTGTAGAAAACATAGCACCGTGTCATTGCACCGGTGAGCAGGCCATTCAGTACTTCAAGTCGTCTTTCAAAGGCAACATCATCAGCTGTCAGGTTGGAACCAGGATGGTGTTTGAATGAGCTTCAAGTACGTTTACGGTCCTGTACCATCGAGACGACTGGGAAGGTCCATAGGGGTCAGTCCCATTCCTCCAAAGACATGTAATTACTCCTGTATCTACTGTCAACTTGGCAGAACAGTGAACTTGACGAATGAAAGGCAGGAATTTTTTCCATTAGAGGAAATTCTCCGGGAAGTATCGGAAATCCCAAAGGAGAGGGCAGATGTTATCACCATAGTGGGTGAAGGTGAACCAACGCTGTACTCGAGACTTGGAGAACTCATACGCGGGATTCGGCAACGCGTGGATTTGCCTGTAGTTGTTATCACCAACGGCGGGTTGTTGTGCGAATCACAGGTGAGGGAATCGTTGCTGCTTGCGGATATAGTTCTTCCTTCACTGGATGCGTGGGACGAAAAGAGCTTCCGACTCATCAACCGTCCTCATCCTTCTCTCAAGTTTGACAGGGTCGTTGAGGGTCTGAAAACCTTCACTCGAAAATTCAAAGGAGAAGTATGGCTCGAGATCATGCTTATGAAGAACATCAACGATGACGATGCAGCGCTCCTTGAGATAAAAAGGATAGTAGATGAGATTTCGCCGAAAAGAGTTTATCTCAATGTTCCAGTGAGACCTCCTGCCGAACCCTGGGTAAAACCACCGGATCCTGAATCAGTGAAGAAAGCTGCAACAATCTTGAACGCAATTGCATTGGATTTCTTGATCAGCGATGGTTACAGAATAGATCCTCAGGATGCTATAAATGAGATTGTTTCAATTATTAAACGTCATCCAATGACAGAATCAGAGATAATGAACTTATTTGGCAAGATTTCTGACAAACCAAAGGAGCTTTTAGAAAGTTTGCGAAAGCATCCTAAGGTGATTTTGAAGCACTGGAGATCGATGACGTTTTACCATTACAAACCATAGGTGTTGCTCTTATTGATGAGAGGGTAAGGACCTATTAGATCACATGGTCGGAGTTCACTTTTCCTACTGTGTTTCGCCTCTCTCTTTTGCCAGCATCCACAAGCAGTCATTCTCGGAAAAATTCGGTATTTCCCTTCTGCTTCGCTTTTAGTTGCATCCGTGCGGTTTCGAAATCATTCTGTTTAGATACTCATTCTTTCCCACTCTCCAACAGGGGAACACGAACAAAGGACAGGGCAGTTCACACTATGCAATG
>NZ_JAGGZH010000015.1 GCF_021162145.1 Thermotoga sp. | reverse complement strand
TAATGGAACAGGTATTGTACAACGGCCTCTTGGCGGGGATATCTCTTGATGGGAGGCACTATTTCTATTTCAATCCGCTGGAGGATTCTGGAAGAACAAGAAGACAGAAATGGTTCGACTGTGCGTGTTGTCCTCCAAATCTCGCACGATTTATAGCCTCCCTTCCCGGTTACATGTATACTGTTTCGAATAAAGGGATACAAGTGCATCTGTACGAAAAAAGCTCTGCTGAATTTTTGTTCAAAGGCTCTTCCGTGAAAATTGAGCAGGAGACCGATTATCCATGGAATGGGCACGTATACTTCACTATTGAGACAAGTATTGAAGAACCGTTCAGCATCTATCTCAGGGTACCAAGCTGGTCAAACGACCTCTCCGTCAGAATAGACGGAAAGGAATATTCAGTGGAAACACAAAATGGTTATGTGGAATTGAATCGTTGCTGGGATGGGAAACATACCATTGAATTCTCTCTTAAAATGAAGCCAGAGCTTATAGAAGCACATCCACTTGTGAGAAATAATTTGGGAAAAGTAGCTGTGAGAAGAGGTCCTATCGTCTATTGTGCAGAGCAAGTAGACAATCCGAATTTCCACGTGTGGACTCTCACTGTAGATTCAGAAGGTATGAAGGAAGAAAAGGGGAGAATCTTTGACAGAGAAGTGGTGTTTCTTAAGGGAACGGGAAAAGCGATAGAACTTTCTGAATGGAAAGGAAAACTTTACAGATCATTATCAAAAGCGAAAGAAATTCCAGTGCTTTTCACCCTCGTTCCATATTGCGCATGGGCTAATAGAGAACCTGGTTCTATGGCAGTGTGGCTGGGGAAAGCGTAAAGAACTCTTCACTTTTGGGAGGTGTTAGTATTATGAGGAGATTGATGGTATTCCTCACCCTATTGGTAGGATTTGCTCTGTTGAGTTTTGCAAATGATGTTATTGTTATCCGCTATGCACACTGGAATGCTCTTCCTCCGGATCCCTATAATTATGTAAAAGCTTTCGAGAAGAAGTATCCGAATATCAAGGTAGAATTCATCCAAATACCAGAAGCAGAATACTCACAGAAATTAAGGTCAATGGCACTTGCTGGAAACGCTCCCGACGTGTTGTGTTTATGGGAAGCAGACCTTGCAGACTTTGCAAAAGCAGGTTGGATCGTGCCTCTTGATGATTATATCCAACAAAGTGAAGAGTTGAGTGTTGATGATTTTATTCCTGCTGTTAAGCAGCTTATGGAGCTACAGGGGCATTTGTACGGTCTGCCGTGGTGTTTCGCCACAGAGATCTTGTACTATAACAAAGATATATTTGACAAAGCCGGGATACCTTACCCCAATGAAAACTGGACATGGAAAGACTTTGAAGAGGCTGCACGGAAATTGACTGTAGTAGAAAGTGGGAAGGTAGTCCAGTATGGTTGCGATGCATTAGGTTTTCAGGGGTTGTGGTATTCACTGATCGGAACATTCGGTGACAAGATAGTAGACGAACAAGGAAGATTTGTTTTTGGTAAGGGTGCCAAGGAATTCCTCAGATGGTGGTACGATTTGACAAATAAGTATAAAGTAGTTGCTTCACCACAAGTTACTACATCTGGTGTTGTCTCTGCTGATCTATTCATGGCGGGAAAAGCAGCAATGGCTTTCAATGGAAGTTGGATGACATCTGTCTACAAAGATATAAAGGATTTTAGCTGGGATATAGCTCCTATTCCAAAAGGAGTAAGGCATTATTCCACCCTTCACACAGGTTTCTTTGCCATCAACGCAAAGAGTAAAGTGAAAGATGCTGCATGGAAATTTATAGAATTTTGTATGAGCGAAGAAGGACAAGAACTAATCAACAAAGCTTATAACAATCCTTCTGCTCGTATTTCCATACTTAAGAAGGGTTATTACAGAGTCGAAGGGCCGAAAGGTCCCAGAAACTGGGAAGCTATAGAAAAAACAGCAGAATTCGCAGAATGGGGCTACACATTGTTACCACCGGGTTTGACATTTGACTTGGTAAAAGACTTCAATGCGGCTATATTGGGTCAGATGTCTGTCGATGAAGTTGTTGAGAGGGCTATTGAAAAAGCAAAGGACATTCTCGGAGAAGAAAGAGTAGTGGTTACGGAATGATTTGAACGGGGGTTCTACACCCCCGTTCATTTTCATACGGAGCAGTGAGCGAAGGAGGAAAGAAATCCATGCAAAAAGCCAAAAACAAAGTTGCTTATCTTTTTATATCTCCTTGGATCATTGGCTTCGTTCTCTTCACTGGGGGGCCTATTATAGCGGTATTTCTTCTCAGTTTTTGCAAGTGGGATATGATATCAGCTCCAAAATGGGTTGGATTTTCAAATTATGCTAGGATGTTTCAAAGTGGATCTGAATTTTGGATAGTTCTGGAATTTACACTCCTTTATACCTTATTGTCCGTTCTCATATCTGTTAGTTGGGCTCTACTCCTGGCGATTCTTGTAAATCAAAAAGTAAAAGGAACC
Source organism: Thermotoga sp. (assembly GCF_021162145.1). Classification (NCBI taxonomy): domain Bacteria; kingdom Thermotogati; phylum Thermotogota; class Thermotogae; order Thermotogales; family Thermotogaceae; genus Thermotoga; species Thermotoga sp. The sequence continues at coordinate 211 of NZ_JAGGZH010000015.1, read as the reverse complement.
AGATTTTTTGGCTTTCTCTATTTTGTACCAGCTGTGGTTCCGATAATTGCTCTGACGTTCGCTTTCCAGCTGATTTTCAATAAGGAGCTAGGAATAGTGAACTATCTTTTAACACTGATTGGGATCAACAACCCTCCAAATTGGTTGATGGATTCTAGTTATGTGAGATGGCTTTTAGCTGTTCTAAACATTTATACATTTTACACGGGTC
>NZ_JAGGZH010000014.1 GCF_021162145.1 Thermotoga sp. | reverse complement strand
CTGAAACCCCTGAGAAACTCTTTCAGAAACTTCTCTTTTTTTCTCAAAACACCAACAGGTTCCATCTTTCTCTTCTCAAAATCCGTTCCTGGTTTTGGAATGAGGGGGTTGAAACTCATGTGGATCTCCCTGTATCCCATCTGAAGAGCAAGGTCTCCTATCTTTCTGAAAGCCTTGAGGTCCTCCTCTGTTTCTTCCTCCAGACCGTATATGAAGTACATCTTTATTCTATCAAAACCGATATTTCTTGCCATCTTCAGAGCAATCTCGATCTGCTCGTCTGTTATGTCTTTCTTCAATATATCTCTGATTCTCTGAGAGCCGGCCTCCGGGGCTATTGTGAAGGACCTCTGACCCGATTCTTTCAACACTTTCAAGAGTCTATCGGAAAGACGATCGAGTCTCAGGGAGGAAACCGAGATTTTCAAGCGGTACCTTTCAACGACATCGAGAAGTTCGTCGAGCCAGGGATAATCAGTTATGGTGGCACTTATGAGCCCGTACTCTTTCCACGGAATTTTCCTCACCAGGCTTTCAAACCTGTCTGGCCTTACAAATCGGGCGGGTTTCAAGCTTTTTCCAAATATACAGAAGGCGCACCTTCTTATACAACCCCTTCCCAGCTCCACCAGCAGTTTCCCGGGGAAGACACCGGCATTTGGGACAACGGGTGTATGAGGAAGAAACTCGTTTATGTTCACACAGGTTGCTATCTCCGAGTGTTCTTTGCCCAGAGAAGGTACGTTCACCGAAGGTATTTCGACAAGTAGTTTCAGAATATCCTCTTTTCTCTCTCTGGTGAGGGCTTCCACGAACTTCTCCAGGTATTTTTCCAGCTCACCGTAGTAGACGGCATCAGCAACGGGAAGAAGAAACTCAGTGTTCAAATAGGTCACAGCACCGCCCACCACAACGAGTGGATGGTGCTCTTCTCTGTCCTTCCAGAGAAGGGGAATCCCTTTTCTCTTGAGAACATCGAGAAGGTTCAAAAAGTCGTTCTCAAAGCTCACAGAGAAGAGCCAGATAGGAAACTCGTCCAGGGGAGTTTGAGAGTCCAGGGAGTAAAACTTCTCGAACGACTCGTCGTAGAAGAACCTTTCACACCTGATGCGGGGGTGCCGGCTGAGAAGCTTTTGAACGTAATGGAAAGCGAGTCCCGAGACTGCGATTTTATAATCGTTGGGAACAATGAGGGCGACACGAATGTCGCCCTCAAGTTTCAGATTTTCAATTTGTTCTTCCTTCCTTCTGAAACCCAGGACCTTCTCATATTCCAAAAAATCCTGGGGTCTTCTCGGCTTTCTCAAGTGCTACCCTCCGCAAATAATTTCTGGAAACGATCACTCTGATAAACTCTGCCTCCAGAACTTTCTCATCTCCACTCATCACGATTCCCCTGAACTTCACCCGGTTTCCTGTAACCCCGATCACCCTCACTCCGACAGCCACCCTTGTTCCCGTGGGAATAGCTTTTACATGCCTCACACAGCTTTCCACCACAACAGCCGTGTAATCGTCGGGGAGATACCTGCTCAATAGATCGTAGGACACCTTGTGTACTATCCCCATGAGCGCGGAGGTGGAGACAAGGTGAAGATCGAGCATCATTACGTCCTCGTTCCAGGCCATTGTTTCATCGAGGGCCACATCTTCCGTGAGTCTCTTTCCCTCAAGAAAGTCAAATCCCATTATTCCACCACCTTTTCGAACTCCTCGGAAAGGATCTTCCTGAGTTCTTCTCCCTCGATGGTCTCCTTTTCCAGAAGAATTTCTACAATGTTGTCGAGTTGCTTTCTGTATTTTCTTATGATCTCTTTTGCACGCTCATAGCAGTTCGTCACGATCTTTTTCACTTCCTCATCGATTTTGCTTGCTACTTCTTCACTGTAGTTTCTGAGACGTGTGATCTCTTTTCCAAGGAAGACTTCCTGCTCTTCCTTGCCCCACGCGAGGGGGCCGAGCTCTTCGCTCATGCCGAGTTGACATACCATGTTTCTGGCAATTTCGGTTGCCCTCTCTATATCGTTGGCAGCCCCGCTCGTCACATCCCCGAAAACCACTTCTTCTGCTGCCCTTCCCCCGAGCAGAGCGGTGAGTTTGTCCAGAAGTTCGTTCCTCGTGACAAGGTACTTGTCTTCTTCTGGAAGGTGAAGAGTGTATCCGAGAGCCTTGTATCCTCTTGGGATTATCGAGATCCTGTGAACAAGCTCTCCGTTGGGCACGACAGTCGACACCACAGCGTGTCCCGCTTCATGATAAGCAATGATACGCTTTTCTTTGGGGCTGATGAGTCGCGATTTTCTGGCAGGGCCTGCTATCACCCTGTCTATCGCCTCTTCGAAATCCTTCATCGTGATCCTGTCTCTTCCTTCCCTCGCTGCAAGGAGCGCTGCTTCGTTGACGAGATTTTCCAGATCAGCACCCACAAAACCGGGGGTTCTCTTTGCAAGGATCTCCAGGTCGACATCTTCGGAAAGGGGCTTGTTCCTCGTGTGGATCTCCAGGATTTTCTTTCTCCCGAGCATGTCTGGTGGATCCACTACCACTTTCTTGTCGAACCTTCCAGGCCTCAGAAGGGCCGGGTCCAGTATATCCGGTCTGTTCGTTGCCGCCATAACTATTATGCCTTCTTTGGAATCGAAACCATCCATCTCCACAAGTAACTGGTTCAACGTTTGCTCTCTTTCGTCGTGACCTCCTCCAAGACCAGCTCCCCTGTGTCTTCCAACCGCGTCTATTTCGTCGATGAAGACAATACAGGGAGCATGAGCCTTCGCCTGTGCAAAGAGATCCCTTACCCTCGCCGCTCCAACTCCGACAAAGAGCTCCACAAAGTCAGAACCACTGATGTGGAAGAACGGAACGTTCGCCTCACCTGCAACAGCTCTCGCAAGGAGCGTTTTACCAGTACCTGGAGGTCCAACGAGTAGGATTCCCTTGGGCATTCTGGCTCCGATCTTGTTGAACCTCGAGGGGTCCTTCAAGAATTCCACCACTTCTTTCAGCTCTTCTATCGCCTCGTCTGCTCCTCCCACATCCTTGAAAGTAACCCTCTTGCTCCCAGAGGGTTTGTACATCGTTGCCTTGCTCTTTGTGAACGTGAAAGCCTGACTGTTTCTACCGGAAAGACTCCTCATTACGAACAACCAGACGACTATGAAGAGTATCGTTGGTATGAGGGTTCCCAGGACGTTTATCCAGAAAGAGCTGCTGCCGCTTCTTTCACCCGAAACTTTTATTCCTTTTGAGACGAGTTTTTCAATGAACTGAGAATCGTTCACCACCCACGGAGCGTCAACTTCGTATACTCTTCCGTCTTTGGTGTAGACTTTCAACACGCCGTTGTCTCTGATGACCACCTCAGAAACCAAACTTCTGTCATCTTCCACCATTTGTATGAAACTCGTGTAACTCAGCTTGGAAACGGGAGAGCTTTCAATGTAGAAGAACCTCGCAAGCCAGAATAGAGAGACTATTATGAGAATCGTGAACAATAGATTCCAGATACTAGACCTGTTCAAAACTCGTACCTCCTTTCACATAACCGATCGGGAATTCTAAAAGCTCCACACTCACTTCCGGTGGAAATTGGTCTGAAATAGCAATCCCAGGTATCCAGAGAACCCTATCTTTTTCATCAACAAGCAGTGGAACTCTGTCCCTATAAAACGTCGGAATTCTTTTTTCGATGAAAATGTCCTTCAGTTTTTCTTCAGAGCCATTGATTATTATTCTATCACCTCTTCTTCTGTTTCTAAACCAAAGCACACGTTTACTTCTGTGGAGGTCCACCTTTATTTTAAACCCTTCAATGTCGAAAGTGCCATTTCTCACTTCCAGCCTGTATTCCTTTTTGAAGAGAGTATTCCCCACTGCCCCGTATCCGAACGATCTCTCCACGAACACATCCTTCCAAAACTCAACTCTTTTTGATCTCAACGATCCCATCAACTTCTCGTAGTCTGGTGTCCTTCCGTAGAGGGTTTTTAGCACCCACCTTGTGACTTCGAGGAATAAAAACGGGTTCTCCGGTTCTTCGAAGACGGCAAAATCTTTGTAAAAATGGACTTTTTCTTTCACAAAATCCTGGACAGTCTCCTCAACAAAATCTCTCAACATGAAACTGATCGAAACCAATCTGTAGACGGCATCTTCCACATTTGGGTTCAGTTTTTTGAGAAGAGGAACAACTTTGTGCCTTATGAAGTTTCTGGTGTATCTGATGTCGTAGTTCGTTTCATCCACTACGAACGGGATCTTTTGTTTTCGAGCGTACTCTTCTATCTCGATTCTTTTGAACACGAGAAAGGGCCTTATGAATCTTCCTCTCCTTACTGGAATACAAGCGATTCCTAAAGGACCTGTCCCTCTTATTAGCCTGTGGAGCACAGTTTCTAAGAGGTCATTTTTATGGTGTGCAAGAGCGATTTTCGTTGCTCCGACCTTTTCTGCAGCTTTCTCAAGGAAATCGTACCTCACCTCTCTTGCCACTTCTTCCAGGGTTTTTCCAGAGCCTTTCCACAGGGCAGGAACGTCTACGACGGCTGTTTCCACAGAAACGTTCCACCGATGACAGATGTCCTCCACGAATTTTCTGTCCCTTTCCGAACTGTCTCTTATTCTGTGATCCAGGTGGGCGGCTATCGTTTCGATCTTCAGAAGGGGGGAGAGTTTCTTCAGGATGTAAAGGAGGGTCATGGAATCTATTCCACCGGAGACAGCAACAAGAACTCGATCACCCTCTTTGATCAATCGGTTCTCCCTTACGAAATACAAGAACCTTTCCTCGAATTCTTCGGAAATGTTTCACACCCCTTTGACTTCTAACAAAAAACAATGGAGCCAGCGGTGGGACTCGAACCCACAACCTGCGCATTACGAATGCGCCGCTCTGCCGATTGAGCTACGCTGGCCTCCCTCTACGTTCTATTTTACCAGCAGGTGGAAGAATTTCAAGGCCAGGGCAAGTAACAAGAGAACAATTGTATAATATTCACAAATCAGGGCTGGAGGGGAAAATATGAAAATATCCATCATCGGCGTTGGAAACATGGGTTCCATCTTCGCAGAAAAACTGTCTGAGAAGGCGGAAAAAGTACTTCTTGTTGAAAAAGTTCCAGAGAAGCTCGAACGTTTCAAAAGAAAGCCGTTCGAAACGGCTGATGTTGAAGCAGCAAAATTTTCTGATTATATTGTACTTGCTGTAAAGCCACAGGATGCCTCTGATATCTTGGATCACCTGAAAGGATACACCGGTGTTCTGATATCTATAGTTGCAGGGCTGAAGATATCGAAAATCGAAGAGCACGACATTCAAAAGGTTGCTCGCGTTATGCCAAACGTCGGTGTGAGAGTGGAAGAAGGTATTCTTGCTGTGAGCTTCAGCGAAAAAGTTCATTCTGAGGAAAGGGAAAGCGTGAAATCACTCCTTGAAAACCTGGGTCTCGTTGTTGAAATAGAAGAGGAACACTTCCCTGCAATAACCGCTCTCACAGGAAGTGGCCCAGCTTTTGTCTTTATAATGATGGAATCCTTTCTTGATGCAGCTGTAAAGATGGGGCTTTCTTTCGAAGTGGCTAAAAAACTCGTCTGCAAACTCTTTGAGGGCTCTGCAAAGCTTTTGTTTGAAACAGAAGAACATCCGGCTGTGTGGAAGCACAGAGTCTCTTCACCGGCGGGCACAACTATTGAAGGAATCGTCGCGATGGAAAGGTCTGGTGTGAGAGGGGGAATAATCGAATCTCTCCTGATATCGTACAGAAGAGCTCTGGAATTGGAGGGAAGATGAGTGTTTCCCAAAAAAGTCTTGCTCAAAGATGGGTCTGTCCTCACCATACGTGAGGCGAGTGTGTGGGATGCAAGAAAGATCGTTGAATACATGAAAGAGGTCACTTCTGAAACGGACTTTCTCATAACGAGGCCAGATGAAGTGTACGACGTTTCTACTGAAAGGAGCTACATAAAGATGTACAGAGACGATCCAAGAAAACTCATGCTTGTAGGAGTGATCGACAAAGAGATCGTTTCTGTTCTGACCTTCACGGGATTTGGTAGAAAAAGAACAAGGCACGTTGGAGAATTTGGAATAAGTGTTAAAAGAAGGTACTGGGGTCTTGGTATAGGAACAGCGATGATATCGAGTGCGATCGAATGGGCAAAAAGGAATGGTTTCAAAAGGATCCAGCTGGAAGTTTTGAGATCCAACGAAAGGGCGATAAGTTTTTACGAGAAACTTGGGTTCAAGATCGAAGGTGTGAAAAGAAAAGCCGTCCAAAGAGACGACGGCTCTTACGATGACACACTCATCATGGCGCTCTTTTTCGATTAAAAGAGAGTGAATTGTTCAGTTTCTGGAAGGTCTCTTAGAACGCCAAGACTCTTCATCAACTCAACGTGGTTCTTGTTCACTTTCGTTCTACGTACAAGATCTTCTATCGATGTGAACGGCTTTTCCTCACGTGCTCTGACGATTGATTCAGCCACGCTGTTTCCCAATCCAGGGAGTTTGTTGAATGGTATTCTCAACGCACTTCCCTCTATCAGAAACTGCTTCGCATCCGACTTGAATATATCCGGTGGAAGGAACGAAAAGCCCCTCAAAATCATTTCCAGAGCAACTTCAAGCACACTCTCTTCGTTTTTCTTCTGAGCATCCTTTCCGGTCATCATCTTCAGTTCTCTGAGGCGCCTCTTTATGGCCTCTTTCCCTTTCAGTATGAGGGTAGGATCGAACTGGTCACCTTTTATCGTGAAGTACGCCGCGTAGAACTGGAGCGGGTAGTGGACCTTAAAGTAAGCGATCCTGAAGGCCATGCTGACGTAAGCAACCGCATGCGCTTTCGGGAAGAGATACTTTATTTTCTTGCACGACTCTATGAACCATTCCGGTGCCCTCAATTTCCTCATTTCTTTCTCCATCTCCTCCGTGATACCTTTTCCTTTCCTCACGCTCTCCATGATCCTGAAAGCCAGCGATGGTTCCATTCCCCTGTGGATAAGGAAGTTCATAATGTCATCCCTACACGATATGACCTCAGAGAGCCTGGCATAGCCCAGGTTTATCCAGTCTCTTGCATTGTTCAACCACACGTCTGTTCCGTGAGAAAGCCCTGAGATTCTCACGAGTTCTGCAAAGCTTTTTGGTCTTGTTTCAACGAGCATCCCTCTTACGAACTCTGTACCGAACTCGGGGATGCCGTACGTCCCCACATCACTTCCCAGCTCCGTTGGATCCACACCGAGTGGTTTCACCGAACTGAATATGGCGAGTGTATCCGGGTCATCCATAGGAACAGTCATGGGATCAATTCCAGTGAGATCTCGAAGCATCTTGATGAAGGTCGGATCATCGTGACCGAGTGCATCGATCTTCACAAGATCATCGTGAATCGTTTCATAGGCGAAATGTGTGGTGAACACGCCCGCTTCTTTGTCGTTCGCAGGGTACTGTATCGGGGTGAAGTCGTAAACCTCTCTGTCTTTCGGTATGATCATGAGGCCCCCTGGATGTTGCCCGGTTGTCCTTTTCACCCCCGTGATCATGGAAACAAGTCTTTCCATTTCTGCCCTTCTCAGTTTTTTTCCTGTCTTTTCTTCGTAGCTTTTCACATAGCCCACGGCACTTTTTTCTGCTATGGTGTTTATCGTCCCGGCTCTGTACACGTGGTCCTTACCGAAGAGCTCTTCGACGAATTGATGTGCCCGCTCCTGATATTCTCCGGAGAAATTCAGGTCTATGTCGGGCACTTTGTCTCCCTCAAAGCCCATGAACGTCTCGAACGGTATATCGTGTCCGTCTTTCTTCAAAGAGGTTCCACACCTTGGACAGTTCTTGCTTGGAAGGTCATAACCCGCCCCATACCTGTCGTTTTCCACTATCTCAAAGTACTTACACTTGGGGCATCGGTAATGAGGAGGAAGCGGGTTCACCTCGGTGATCCCAAGAAGATGGGCAACCAGCGAAGAACCAACTGAACCTCTCGATCCAACAACGTAACCATCGCTCAAGGATTTCTGAACGAGTTCTTTTGCTATGAGATACAGAACGGCGTAACCATGGTTTATTATCGCGTCGAGCTCCCTCTCTATTCTCTTTTTGACAATGTCAGGAAGCGGGTTCCCATAGAGTTTATGAGCCCTTTCCATGGTGAGATTCCTCACGATCTCGTCGGCATTCTCTATGACGGGTGGATGAAGTTGCTTCTCAAGAGGCTGGATCTCTTCTATCATCTCAGCTATCTTGTTGGGATTTTCTATAACCACTTCTCTTGCTATTTCTTCGTCTTCGAATATTTCCATCGCTTTTTCGAACATCTCGTCTGTTGTTCTGAGATAGAGGGCAGGTTGTTTTCCGAAGTTTCTGTTCTGGGGAGCAAGGAGTGCAGAACGTCCTTTCGCATCCTCGGGATCCAGAAAGTGAACGTCTCCCGTCATAACGACCGGTTTGTTCAGCCTTCTGGCGATTCTATGGAGTTTCCTGTAGACCTCCTTGAGTCTTTCTCTGTCAACATCTTCCTCGTCCTCCTCTATAACGTCCAGAGGCATGATCTCTATGTAATCGTAGAATTTTGCTATTTCTTCGAGCTCGGAATCACTGGCTCCTTCAAGTGCTGCACGCGCGAGTTCTCCAGATACACAGGCACTCCCCACGATCAATCCTTCTCGTTTTTCGATCAACTCGCTCTTCAGAATTCTTGGAACGCTGTGGAAGTACTTCGTGTAGGAATCGGAGACCAGTTTGTAGAGATTTCTCAGCCCTGTTTTGTTCTGAACGAGTATCGTACAGTGATAGGGTTTTTGCGCAGTGAAATCCACAGAACCTTTCAGTTTCTCCATATCAGATAGCTCTGTAATACCGATCTTTTTCATCATCTCCACGAATCTGAGAAACACCTGGGCAGTGACTCTCGCGTCGTCCAGTGCCCTGTGATGGCGAAATGGACCAAGGCCAAGCTTTTTCACAACAGAATCAAGAGAGTAACTCTTCAACCTCAGAAGGGATTTAGCGAGGGCAAGGGTGTCAACGTAAGGTTTTTCCCAATCTTTCTTGAGCACCTTTTTGATCCAGAGCCTCAAAAACCTGTAGTCGAAGTTCGCGTTGTGGGCAACGAGGATGGAATCCTCTAGGAACTCAAGAAACTCTGGTAGGATCTCTTCAATGCTTCTTTCTCCTTCAAGCATCTCCTGAGTGATACCCGTGATCTCAGAACTCTTTCCGGAAAGGGCTTTGGAAGGTTTTATGAGTGTATGGTACTCATCGACGATCCGCCCTTCTTTTATCTTCACCGCTCCTATCTCGACGATCTCGTCCACCTGAAGATCAAGACCGGTTGTCTCGAAGTCGAGAACGACGAAGGTAACATCTTCAAATGTTGCACTACCAGAGAAGTTCCTCAAAATAGGTTCCACATCGCTCACAAGGTAGGCCTCTATTCCAAATATGGGTTTTATCCCGACTTTCTTTGCAGCGTCGTAGAAATAAGGGATCGCCTGAACGTTTCCATGGTCTGTGATTGCTACAGCTGGAAAGCCCCATTCCTTTGCACGATTGATGTACTCTTCAACATCCATTATTGCATCGAGATCACTGAACTTGGTGTGGGCGTGCAGTTCCACCCTCTTCACAGGAGCGTTGTCCATTCTTTTCTCTTCAGGGAGTTTCGTCAACCCCCTCACGTAGAGAACGGGCTCTCCGTTTTCCTGGAACAGATCTCCTGTTGCGACGACGACATCACCTATTGCTACGTTCTTTTCTATCTCTTCAATGCCACTGAAAGCTTTACAGATAAGAGAGTCCTCTCCGTCTGTGAGGTAGAGTAGAAGAACCGTTTTTCTGCCGTCCACCTTCTCCATCTTGAAGACCTTTCCCTTTATAGAGGTCTTTTTGTTGTACTCAAACACTTTCGAAGGAGTGAAGACGATCTTTCTTGGTTTCTGCCCGAACACATGGTTTTTGCTTTCGACCTTCACTTCCTCGCCTTCTGGTTCCTTCTCATTTTTCGCTGACTCTGTCTGTAAGGGATTTTTCTTCAAAAAGTCCTCGGACGGTTCAACGACTTCCAGCATGATCTGTGTGCCAGTGGGGAGAATCTCATCCAAGCCCTTCTTCATGCTTCTGAGTTTTGCAGCAATTCTTTCGCGGGCAAAGTCACCCAGAACTTTCAATATGAGTCTGTTTCCCTCAAAGGCAACATCCTTTATGTAGGGAACATTCCCATTCAGGATGGAAAGGATTTTTTCCTTCAGATCCCAGGTCGTGCCGCGATGGCGTCCGTTCACAACAACTCGAAATTTCGTTTCTCTTTCCAGAGACCGAGCGAGCTCTTCTATTTCGTCGGAGTAGTTTTCAACGGATATGGTCACAACGCCGGAGTCAGGATCAATCTCCAGGCTCTTCAAAGAGATGTTTTTCCATCGCAGGTTTTCAATCTTTCCCATGTGTTACCCTCCTCATTCTGCTCTGAAGGGCGTGACACCATGCAATGGCAAGGGCATCTGCAGCATCATCGGGTTGGGGAAGTTTTGAAAGTCCAAGAAAGCGCTTTACGTTCTCCTGGATCTGCTTTTTGCTCGCTTTTCCATACCCCGTCAGAGAAATTTTCACCTCATTCGGGGCGTACTCGAAGACGGGAACGTTCTTTTCCTCCAGAGCGAGGAAAATCACCCCACGCGCTTCTCCAACACCTATAGCCGTGGTAACGTTTTTGACGAAGAACAGCTTTTCCAAAGCACACTCATCGGGAGAGAACGTGTCCAGGATCCTTACAAACTCTTCGTATATTTGCTTCAATCTCTTCCCACGGGGAAGATCTTTGGAAGTTTCTATCACCCCATGAAAGACATGGGATATTCTGTTTCCAGAGATCTCGATGACACCTATTCCGACTATTCCATATCCGGGATCAACACCGAGGATTCTCAACCGCCTAACCTCCATTATACTGCTCACATATTTTCGGTTTTTATACCTTCCGTTTAAGAGAAAGTCGTGTTTTCCAAATCGCTACAAAATCAGCATCGCATCGCCGAAAGAGAAGAATCTGTATCTCTTTCTCACCGCTTCCCTGTAGGCTTCCATGATGAAGTCTTTTCCAGCGAACGCCGCAACCAGCATGAGAAGGGTTGAGCGAGGAAGATGAAAGTTCGTGATCAGTGCATCGACCATCCTGAATTCGAAAGGTGGGTATATGAAAAGATCCGTCTTTCCTGCGTATTCCTCCTGCTCAGGAAGTCGAGCTATCGTCTCCAGAGTCCTCACGGTCGTGGTTCCAACCGCCACAACTTTTTTCCCTCTTTTCTTCGTTTCCCTAATCTTCTTGACGGTTTCTTTTGGCACCCGGTAGTATTCTTCGTGCATTCTGTGTTTTTCCACTTCTTCTACCTTCACAGGTCTGAAGGTTCCTATTCCAACGTGAAGAACAACCTCTGCAAACTCAACTCCCTTTTCTTTCAGCCTTTCAATCAACTCCTGTGTGAAGTGAAGGCCAGCGGTCGGTGCCGCAACGGATCCATCTTCTCTCGCGTAGACAGTTTGATATCTGTCCAGTGGAACTTCCTTCTTTATGTAGGGGGGAAGCGGGGGTTTTCCTTTTTCGAGAATGAATCTGTCGTTTTTTGGTTGAAACTCCAGGATTCTTGTTCCATCTTCGCCTCTTTCAAGACAGGTTGCTGATAGTTCCTCGTCCACCAGCAATTCGGTTCCTTTTTTCACTTTCTGGCCGGGCTTCACAAGACATCGCCAGACACCTTCTTTCAGTCGATCAAGAAGGAGTATTTCTATGCGCGCACCTGTTTTCTTTCTCGCGTAGAGGCGCGCAGGAATCACCCTTGAAACATTCAGAACAAGAAGGTCACCAGGCTCCAGATATTCCACTATTTCACGGAATATCCGGTGCACTATCCTTTTCGTTTCTCTGTAAAGAACCATGAGGCGTGAGGAGTCACGTGGTTCTGCCGGCTCCTGTGCGATGAGCTCCGATGGAAGTTCGTAGTCGAACTCCGAGACCTTCACAATCATCACCTCACAGCTTTGCCAGTATCCAGGTGAGTCCTCCAAGGAGAATCGAGAGGTAGAAGAACCAATCTCCGAATCTCACGTAGAAAGTCTCTTCTTTCCTCGGCTTTACACGAAAGAGTCCCAGAGACTTTTTTTCCATCGGAAGCACTCTGAGGATTCTACCGTACTCATCTATCAATCCAGTAATGCCCGTGTTTGCAACTTGAAGGAATTGTCTTCTCGTTTCGACAGCCCTGAAGACTCCCTGAACAAAGTGGTTCAACAGTGCCACCCTGTAATGAAACCAGCCGTCGTTCGTTACGGTCACAAGGAACTCGCTGCCGTTCTTTACAAATTTGCGTGACACCTCCGGAAAATAACTCTCAAAACAGATCCCGATGGAAAACGTGGGACTCCCATTTACGCTGAAGACAGAAAATTCTTCACCAGGTTCATAATAGGAAAGTCCTCTCAAAAAGCTGAAAATTCCAAAGACTTTCGGATACGGGAGCGTCTCCACGAACGGAAAGAGTTTCACCTTCGAGTACACTCTTTTGAACGTTCCGTTCTCCAGTAAGAAAACACTGTTTTTTTCACCGGCTGGAAAACCAATGATGATCGTGTTTTTCTTCGAAATCTCTCTCAAGTTGCTCGAAACGGGCGAGTATCTGACGTCTTCCAGGAAGAACGCCTCGGGGGTAATCACAACCTGACCTTCTCTTCCTTTCAACATCTCTTCAAGAAGCTTCAGCATTTCCCTGCTTGATGTGGAGTATTTCAAAGAAGGGGAAATGCTGGGTTGAAGAGCCACTATTTCGAACGTTCCGCTCTCCGGAAGCGGAAGAAGATGCACTATCGTGGCGTTAAAAATGTACAGGAAAGTGATCACCGTGAAAATGACGGATGTTTTTCTTCTCTTTAACAGCTCGTAGAAAAGGGCGTTCAGAAAGACTATCAGAAAAACAAGCCCCAACGTCCCCGTGATGGAGATAACCTGGATAAGACCAAGGTGCCTGAACAGAGCATCGGAGATCCTCCCCCCCGTGAACCCCAGTTCACCGATCCCGCGAATGTATTCAAAGATCGTGTAGATGGATGCAAGATATAGCGGTCTCAAGAAAGTTCCACGTGGTGCAAAGTGAGAAAAGAACCCGAAACCGAAAAACGGAGCAGCTTCTATGACGCCCATCAAGAAAAACACCACAACACCAAGCCACGACGGGTACCTTCCAAAAACAAGGGGAAGATTTTCCGTCAGGGTTGGAAGAACCCAAAAGAAAGTGATCAGAACATGTGTGAAGAAGTAAAAAAAGGAAAGGAACGCTTTTTTCCAGATTCCCCCCCGCTCCATAGCGAAGAAAAGAGGTACCATGGAAAACCAGATCAAAGCTCCGGATAGGAACCCGGGCATCGACAGAGAAGTAAGAATGCCCGACAGAACACTGAGGAGAAAGCTAGCCAACTTTCTCCACCGCCTCCCTGAGGGTTTCCACCACACATTTTTGTTCGTCGGGAGATATCCTCGTGAAGAAAGGAAGAGCGAGTGTCTTTCCAGACTCTTCTTCCGTTACAGGCAAAAGACCTTTCATTTTTCCAAACGTCTTCTCGTAAAAGGGTTGAAGATGAACGGGATGGAAGTAATTTCTCACCTGTACACCCCTCTTTTCCATGTATTTCATGACACGATCTCTGTTGGGACCGTCCAACCTGATCACGTAAACGAACCAGCTCATCCTGGTCACGTAGTCCTCGACAGCTGGAATTTGAACCCATGAGGTGCCTTTCAACATCCTCGAGTATCTGTTCGCCGCCTCTGAACGTTTCTCCAATATCTCGTCGATTCTCTTCATTTGCGAGCAACCCAGCGCTGCGGACATTTCATCGATCCTGTAATTGTAGCCAAATCTCACGTGATGCAGCCATTTTTCATCTTCTCCCCTTCCTTGATTGCTCATGCTCTTTACAAGGGAAAAGATTTGCTCGCTGTCCGTCACAACGACACCGCCTTCACCGGTGGTGATCTGTTTGTTCGGATAGAAAGCGAAAGCCCCTGCCATACCGAAAGTTCCTATCTTTTTTCCTTTGTATTCTGAGCCGAGTGCCTCACATGAGTCTTCCATCACGATGATTCCGTATCTGTGGCAGATTTCCAGCACTCCGTCCCAGTCGAGAGGATGGCCAAACACATCCACTGCCATAAAGAATTGAGGGACACCCTTTATATAAACATCTCCTTGTTTGAATCCTTTCAGACACCTTCCGATGGCGTCTTCAAGTGTCTCGGGAGAGACGTTCAAAGTCTTTCTGTCCACATCCACAAAGACGGGAATTGCCCTTTTCATGAGAATGACGTTCACGGAAGCTATGAAGGTGAAAGAGGGTACAAGAACAAGATCTCCCTCACCAACGTTCAGGCTCTCCAGTATGAGATGGAGGGCAGCGGTTCCACTACTGACGGGCCACCCGTATTTTGCTCCTACATATCGAGCCACGACTTCGCCAAATTGCCTGGTGTAATTTCCCAGACTCAACCTGCCACTTTTCAGGACCTCCACGACTCTTTCTATATCTTCTTCTGTTATATCCGGTCTGGAAAGTGGTATCATCGCTCCCACCTCGCTTCTGTCAGCTACTCTCCCTCTGAAGTAGGAAAGCTTGCTCGACCTCAAAAGAGGGAGCAACAGGCTGGCTGACAAGCAGCTCTCTGAGGTGTTCAGAATGGTCTTTGGCAGATATCCTCAAGGCTATGTTGATTGCTCCAACTATGTCAGCGTGCTCTTCATAACCACAGTTTTGACATACAAACGCTTCACCATGGTTAGGACGATTCTCTTTTGATACATGACCACATACCGGACAGGTTTGAGATGTGTATGCTGGATCGACTTTCTCTGCATCCTCTCCAGAATACAGCATCGATTTGTACTCAATCTTTTGCTGAAGACTGGCAAAAGGCCACGGCTCTGCCTGACGTCTTGCCTCTTTGTCTTTGCCACGATAGGTGATGCGGTTTGACCAAATCTTGGTCAGATCCTCTAAGACGAACCTGGTATGGGGGTGTCTTTCGATAAGCTGTTTTACCACGATGTGCAGGACATTTTCAGTGAACCGTTTCTCTCGTCTGCTAAGCTTAGATAACTTTCGCTTAGCAGAACGAGTGCCTTTTGACATCAGCTCAGAGCGCAGATGCTGATAGTGTTGTTTTCTTCGTTTGAACTCTTCAGAAAGATCGACAAGATACCTGTCGCCCTTTGTGGGCGCAACCGCGACGATGTGCCGCTCTCCGATGTCCACGACGATCTCCTGTGGTTTGTGCTCTTCAACCTCAATGGTCACAGGAACTATTAAAAAGAATGTTTTGGACGATTTGTCGTAGCTCAATATGGGATCTCCGATCTTTCCCTGTTTCAGATGCTCATAGTGTCTGTTCCAGCCGTACATTCGAATCCACTTGATACGTCCTTCTGGTGTGCTGAGAGAAACATACCAGTTGTTATCTATCAGTTTGAATGAGGCGGTGCGGTTTCGTGTGTACCTGACAGTCAGGGCTTTGCGTTGTGGCGGCTTGTTCCAGAATTTCTTCACGGCTTTCGAATCTGGTTTTCTTCGTTTTAGCCCCTTAAGCTGTGTCCAGAGCGTTTGATAAATGGCAATAGCTTCTCGTTCGACGTTAATGGCAAATTGCGAAGGCAAATTGAATTCGCTTTGAGTTGTTTTGTAGTACAGGTTATGCAGTTTTCTGAGATTAGTTGTTTTGTCTTTGAGATTATTTGCTAGCACAAAATTGATGGCTTGAGTGTAAGCCTTTGCTAGATTGAGCAATGATTGTTTTTGCTCCTTCAAGAGTTCCAATTTAAACTTGCAGGAGAGGGTTACTTTCACAGGTTTGTGGCCTCCTCAGTCATATATTAACAAAAAAAGAAGTGAACTGAGCCGTTTCCTCCCAACACCCTGAAGGATGTGGAGCTCCACGGCTCGAGTTTCCTGTGATATCAAAAAAATCCCCCTCCAGTGGAGGGGGAACCACCGCAGGGGGCTTTATTGACATTGAGGGGAGGTTTCTCTATCTCTGATAGATGAAGCTCACGAACACCCTCGCACCATTCCTGTAGATGTACAAAGCAACGTAGTCGCCCCTCTTTATTTTCGAGGCAGCTTTCTTGAGATCTTCCACTGAATTTATATCATACTTTCTTCCGTTTATGTACACCGCAACGATAATGTCTCCTTTCCGGATACCAAACCTTCCACCGCTTTCCCTTACTATGACTCCATGGACCTCCTCCGGGATCGAGTAGGTTTCTCTGTCTGCCGGTGTAATGTTGGCCACCGTGATACCGAGAATGCCTATCGTCTCTTCACCTGTTGCTGTTGTCTTTTCTGCTTCAGAAGAAGCACCAAACGTTACCTGAACCTTCATGATCTTTCCCTTTCTCTCTATGGTGAGAACGGCGGTGTCTCCTGGTTTGTAAGTGTGTATGATGGAAACCAGCTCTTCGTGACTCCTCACATCCTGGTCATCGACCTTGAGGATCACGTCTCCTTCTTTGAGGCCAGCCTTTTCAGCAGGCGATCCCTTCTGCAAACTCGTTATGAGAGCTCCGCTCGTGGATTTGAGGCCGAGCGCTTTTGCCGTTTCTTCCGTGAGGGTCATGACAGTTACACCAAGGTAGGCCTTCTCAACTTTTTTCTGAGTGAGTATGGTGTTGAGAAACTTCTTCACCATGTTTATGGGTATGGCAAACCCAAGGTTCACAGCTTCCTGGGGATTGACTATGGCGGTGTTTATTCCAATTACTTCACCGTGGATGTTCAAGAGAGGGCCTCCGCTGTTTCCAGGATTTATCGCAGCGTCTGTCTGGATGAGTCCCACGTAATACCCGCTTCCATCGGGTTTTGGTATCTTTCTGTTCGTGGCGCTGACCACACCCACAGTCACCGTGTGCTGGAATCCAAGGGGATTTCCTATCGCTATTGCCCACTCACCGATCTTCACCTTGTCGGAATCACCGAACTCCAGATACGGGAACTCTCTGTTTGAAGCCCTGATCTTTATAACTGCTATATCCAGTTCTTCATCGCCACCTATGTATTCCGCGTCGTATTTGCTTCCATCCAGGAGAGTCACAGTGATGTTGTCAGCACTTCCAACCACGTGGTAATTGGTGAGAACGTAGCCTTCCGAGTTGAAAATGAACCCCGAACCGATGCTGGAAACCTGTCTTTCAAAACCTGGAGGGAGTTCTCCAAACCACTTCTTGAAGAAGTCTTCAAAATAGGGATCGAAGAAAGATGTTCTCACCGTTTTCGTTACATCTATCTTCACAACAGCCGGTGCACACGCTTCCACAACTTTCACGATAGGACTTTCGTAATCGGGATTGACGTACGGAAAAACACTGGAGAGAAGGACTATCGATGCGATGATTACAAGCAATCTCTTCATTTTTTCATCCCTCCTTCGGTGAGGTTTCCGGTTTCTTAGACACACGTCTTCTCCGGGCGGTTCAAAAACGTGTGGTATGCTTAATACTGATGGAAAAAAACCGGGAGGTAGAAAAGATGAGACTCTTTGACTTCCTGAAAAGGGGCCTTCAGAAAACGAAGGATACGTTCTTTGGAAAGGTGGTGAACCTTCTCAAAGGAAAGAAACTGAACGATGAAACCCGCGAAGAACTCGAAGAACTTCTCATTCAGGCAGACGTTGGCATCGAAACAACGGAGTACATCCTGGAAAGGCTCGAGGAAAAGGATGGAGACGCCTTAGAAGCTTTGAGAGAAACGCTCCTTGAGATCCTGAGCTTCGATACCAGCGTGAACGAACCGAACAAGCCCCCCTTCGTGATAACCGTGGTCGG
Source organism: Thermotoga sp. (assembly GCF_021162145.1). NCBI lineage: Bacteria > Thermotogati > Thermotogota > Thermotogae > Thermotogales > Thermotogaceae > Thermotoga > Thermotoga sp. The sequence goes on along the minus strand of NZ_JAGGZH010000014.1, from coordinate 93,496 downwards.
TGTGAACGGAACAGGGAAGACCACCTCCTGTGCAAAGCTCGCCAAGATCTTTTCCGATCAGAAAAAGAGCGTTGTGCTGGCGGCGGCCGATACCTTCAGGGCTGCTGCCATAGAACAGCTCAAACTCTGGGGAGAGCGCGTCAGTGCCACGGTGATAGCTCACTCTGAAGGCTCGGATCCGGCCGCGGTTGCCTTTGATGCCGTCTCCCATGCTCTTGCCAGAAACAAAGACGTGGTGATAATAGACACCGCCGGAAGGCTTCACACAAAGAAAAATCTCATGGAGGAGTTGAAGAAGATACACAGGGTAGTGAGAAAAAAGGTACCTGATGCACCTCATGAAACTCTCCTCGTGATCGACGCCACTACGGGTCAAAACGGACTGGTCCAGGCGAAAGTGTTCAAAGATGCGGTGAATGTCACGGGAATCATCCTCACCAAACTTGATGGCACTGCAAAGGGTGGAATTGCCCTTGCTATAGCGAAAGAGCTGAGAATTCCTATAAAATTTGTGGGGGTCGGTGAAAAAGAAGACGACTTGAAACCGTTCGACCCACACACATTCGTGGAGGTGCTTCTCTCCGAATGAGGACGTTCTGGGAAAAGGAGTTTACGTGCCCTCTCTGCGGGAACAGGTTCAAGAAAAAGATGGTCTTTTTCGACGCAGTAAGAATCAAGTCAAGAGATATCGATCTGAAGCCGAACTTCGAAACTGTGAATCCGTTTCTGTATGAAGTGGTGACGTGTCCGAATTGTTACTTTTCCGCGTTCGGCAAAGATTTCGAATCTATCAGAGTAAAAGGTGAAGAAACGGAGAGGAGACTTAAAAAGCTGCTTGAAGAAGCCAAAAAGAAGGTCAAATTGAAGGACGAGGAAACGCATACAGAAGCGATAAAACGGTATGCCCTGAGTGGGATTGTGTACTCTGTTCTGAATCAAAGAAAGAAGGTGGCACTCTCCTATCTCAAAATCGCCTGGCTTTTCAGAGAAATAGGAAGGCCTGAGGACGAAAAGCACTACCTTGAGCGAGCCTTAAGAGAGTTTGAAAATCACTTCAAATACGACCACTACGAAGAGTCAGACGAGCCCATGATACTCTTTTACCTGGGGGTGCTGAATCAACTCCTTGGCAACAGGAAGGAAGCCGCAAGATGGTACGAGGTTCTCCTCAGGAAGCACAGGGAATCTGTGTACGCGAAAGTGGGGAGAGAAAGATGGCAAGACTTAAGAAGGTCATGATTTTCCTTCTGATACTGATACTTCTTGGAGCGTGTGTGCCCTCTGAATGGAAGGAAAAACTGAACAGAATGGAGGAGCAGATCAGACAGATCAACGCCCACATGGATCTTCTGGAGAAAAAGATCGACGATCTTGAAGCTAGAATCAAAACTCAGGATTCCTCCCAAAAGGAAATAGAGTTGTTGAAGAGAGAGATGGAGTACCTGAAGGAAGATCTCTCTTCTCTGCAGGAAGAGTTTCGCACCGGAGTGGATGAACTCAAAAGTAGCTACTACACAATTTCCATGAAGCTCCCCACCATAGAAGAGGCAGCCTCCCTGCTGTCTGAATTGGAAGATCTGAAAACGAAGGTCTCAGAACTCGAGAGGAAGATGGACATAGCCACCCTTGGAAATTCTTCAACGCCCTCGGAAGATCTCAAGCACATCCTTCTTGATCTGGAAGAGAGAGTTTCTTCACTGGAGAGGGGCTCTTCACGTGTGGACGAGATAGAGAAAAGGTTGGAAAGCTCGGAAAAGCTTCTCTCGAAAGTGGCTCTGCGCGTGCTGTCACAAAGCGAAACCAAAGCAACGATCGTGTACACCACAAGTGACGAAATCAAAAATCGCATCGAGCAGATAGAAAAGAAAGTCTCACAGCTGGAAAGTGGCCAAAAGAATCTGGAGCAGATAGTACGGGAGATGAGAAATACCCCCCAGCTTGTGGATATGAATCCAGAGATATACACCCAGCAGCTGAAGAGATATCTGGACGAGTTCAGAAGACTGGTCAGAAGTTACGAGATAGCTCGAATTCTTGGAATCGAAGAAGGGTACGTCTTCATCAGAGTGGAACGGGGAGACACCCTCGCAAAGATCAGCGATGCCTTCAACCTGGGACCTGACGGAGTGGAGAAGATCATGAAACTCAACGGGATAGAGGATCCCAGGAAACTCATAGCAGGACAGATCATAAAGGTCCCTGTAACGAATTTGAGGGCGAGTTTTCCGGTGGGTGAGAAACCAGATCCGAAGATCGTGGTCGCTGGCTTTGGATTGAAATCGGACGGTTCGTTCTCTTCGGGAGTTGTGCTGGAAAGCTCTGGTCAGAAAGTAAAAGCCGCGCTACCGGGAAGAGTAAAGAGCGTGAAGAATGGAACGGTCGTTGTGTACCACGGGAACGACGTGGAGACCGTGTACAGGAATCTCTCCATGGTGACAGTCAACGTCGGTGACTGGGTGAGTGCAGGAGACACAATCGGATACGGGGGCAGCAACGTAGAATTTGAGCTCTACGTGGAAGGTGAGCCGAAAGATCCCATGTTTTTGTTCTTTTCGAACATGGGAGAATTCGAGATCAGCTTCTACACAGAGTGGGAAGATGGAAAACTTCCAGAGCATCCTGCCTTCAGGCTCACAAAATCCGGGAAAATACCAGAGGAATGGAGAACGGTGGCAGCCGATACGACAATATTCCCACTGGGGTCTGTCCTTTACATTCCCGAACTCAGAAACACACCGAGCGGGGGAATCTTCGTCGTGGAGGACATAGGGGGGGTGATAAAGGGAAAAAAGATCGACGTCTATCTCGACAGTATAAGGGAAGCTCTTCACAACCGGAAGATCACGTCGAGGGTTTTCGTCTGGAGGGATTGACGTGTTCACAATGAAAAGTGAGTACGCCCTGAGACTTATGATTGTGCTGGCAAAAGAGTACGGCCGTTACCTTTCCGTGACGGAGATTTTGAACAGGACAAGGGAATCCGTTCCCCGGGAATTTGCTGAAAAGATTCTTTACATTCTGAGAAGGGCAGGAATGGTGAAGACAAAAAGGGGTAAAAGCGGCGGGTACATGCTTGCACGCCCTCCAAAGGAGATAAGAGTGTCCGATATCATCTTCCTCCTGGACAGGAAAGCCAAAGTGTTCTTCGATATGCCGGGTTGCCCGGACGAGTTGAATTGTGTCATCAGATCGCTGTGGAAGAGAGTGGAAAATGAAATAGAGAGAGTGCTCGGTAGTGTCACTCTGGAAGATCTCGTGAAAGAACAGGAAGAGAAGTTGAAACAGATGTGAAGCCCGCCTTATGCGGGCTCATTTTACCTTCAAACTGAGTTTTTCTTCAAAAAAGACCTTCTTTCCTTCCGCTTCGAACTCTTTGATGCCGGTTCTTTTTGCGTACTCCCTCAGAACTTCTTCGATTTCTCTCTTCTCTGCCCTGAGTTCCTTCATGAGGTTTCTGATTTCCACATACCTCTTCACAAGCTGCTCAATCGTAGGATTCTCCATCATCTACACCTCCCTGCAGATCGGAAGTTGCCCCATCGAGTGCAGATACTCTCCATTTTATTTTAACCTGAACACGCGAACATTCACACCTCAACACAAACTCTGCCATCTATCAGAAAGTCTAACCTGCTACCAAACTTCTTCTCCTGGGGTATTTCGGAACCGGGAAAACCTCTTCGAGAATTTGCCTTGCAACAGCGTTATGGTAACCAGAGAGGGTGGAGACAAACTCTCCTTTGTGTTCAACTTTCCACACCATCCACAAGAACGAGTCCCGTAAACTTGCTTTTTCGCTTCAAAAAGATTCCTTCCATATCACTCGAGATCTCTGATACCGAAGAACCCCATCCGATCGTCATGCCGCTTGTCCTGTCTTCAACCTTGTTCGTCAGAATCACTCTTCCTTCTTTTAGATCTTTCAACAATCTTTCGTACACGCTCACCACCTCTTCTCAGCAAATAAGATACGTACGTTTTCTCGAAGACCCTGTACACCGGTTTTCTCAGTGTAACAAACACCGTGTTGAATACGAATTCTCTGAGCGGAATGTATTTTTTCACTTTCACCCTCCTCAGTAGCAAGACCGAAGAAAGCCTGAAAACAGCAGCCATCAGAAAAAGGATCTGAAGACCAAAAACCTCGAAACCATGCACCTTTACATACACTCCCGAGAGAAACTTTGCGGTGAGGCCTCCCACGAACGAACCTGCAAGACTTCCAAGGCTGGCAGCTGAGGCGTTTACCCCGAAGAAGATGGGATCGGATTCGAAAGCAACCTCCATGGGAAGCACAGTGAGAGAAAGGTTTATCGCCGACCAGGCCACAGCCGAGAGCACAGCATCGACGATCAGAAGATGAAAGTAAGTAGCACCGTTCATGAAAAACCATACTCCGGAAACAAAGGCAGCAAGGGCGATTCCGAACTCTGCCACGGTTCTGTGCCCAACTCTGTCAGAAACTTTTCTCCATATTCTGTATCCCAACACGGCAACGAAGTTGTTCATGATCATCATATAGCTTATGTAAGTGTAACTTATACCGAGGTTCTTCAAAAGATGATAATGATAGAAAGCACTGGAAAAGGTTACCGCCATGTTCCAGTAGAGTGTGAAGAAAACAAGCTTCATGAAGTTGTTGTCCTTTAAAATCACCTTCATGGGAATCCCGCTTCCGGACATTTTCATGGGAACATCCGGGATCTTGTTCATAAACAGTATCGAGAGAATCGTTCCAGCAACAGAGATGAGAAGAACCATCTCGAAACCATGAGAAAAATTGTCCACGAGTAACGAGTACAGATATATGATGAAAGCGTTACCAAGGGAGAGGAACATGTTCCTCGTACCGAAAGCCTTTCCCCTCTCCCCGGCGGGTATCAGATCTCTCATCCATGATGCCCACGTGCTACCGGAAAATGCGGCAAAGAACTGCGAGATGGCAAGAGTAACGATGAACACCAGCGGAATCTTCTTGCCAAGCAGAATGAACACCAGAAGAGATGCGAACGCAAATCTGCTGAGACCGTTGAACACGTTTACAAGGAGTCTTCTCTTTTTGTATCTCCGGACAAAGAAGGTGGCAAAAAGCTGGAAAAACTGCATCATGGGAGGAATGGCAGCAGTCAGACTCAGAAGGAATTCATCCAGGTTGAAAAACATAGCAAGTCCCGTGAAGATGGGACCCTGAGTGAGCAAGATGTAGAACAGCGAAAAGAAACCTTCGAGCGTGAAGAAGAGGTATATTTTTTTCATCCTTTAGGATGCCAGAATATGTGACCAGTCCTTTTCTTGTAGAGAATCTTTGCCATCACATAGCTTCCAAGAAGATTGAAGATGAGATCCAGCATTGTATCGTCGAGACCCTTCTGTGTGTGATACCCTGGCACCACCTTGTCTGTGATGAATTCTGCAATCTCCCAAAGAAGGCCCGAGAAAGTTCCCAGAAGAAACGCCATCAATATCGCTCCGGGAATCTGGTCCCAGTATCTGGACCCTCTCGTCAAAATCTGATAAAAAAAGTACGTTATAACAAAAGATCCGTAAAAGTGAAGACACTTGTCCCAGAAGGGAATCTTTTCGTAGAAGTTCAGAAACTGTCCCAACACAGAATGAAGAAATATAGATGAAGAAAGCATCAATTTCGTTTTCTCGGGTATCTCCTGATGTGTGACTCTCTCATACACGTAAGGAGAGAATCCTCCCAACCAGAATATGAAATAACCTACCATCTCGACAATCTTGGCACGGATCAAAGAGAAAATGGCCGGGATTCCCAGAGCGAGTATCAATATCTTGTTCAACACCCTTTCGTTGGTTTTTTCTACTCTCGTATCGATTATCTTCTCATCACCTCCATGCGCTATTATATTTCATGAAGGGAGCGAAAAACTTGAAGTATCTGTTACTCTTTCTGGCGACGTTTCTTTTCGACAACTCGGGTACACCCCTTCCTATTCTAGCAGCGTCCACGCTGATTTCTGCAGGGAAGATGCGGACGCTTCTGGCTTTCCCGGTGATCTATCTGGGGCTTTTGAGCTGGGATTCTCTCACTTTTTTTGCAGGAAAGGCGTTGAAACCACTTTTTTCTAAACTCAAGTGGAAGGTCTTTCAGAAAATCCTGAAGGAGTTTTTGAACGTTTATATTTCCACAGAGAAGATTCTGGTTCCATTCTGCAAATTCGTTCCGTGGGTGGGAAAGTTCACACCGTTTCTTGCAGGATACATAGGAAGGAGACTCGAAACACTTCTTGTGATATGGGTCGGAGACTTATTCTACGAGAGCGTGTTCTTTTTCTCCGCACTGATGGCAGGAAGAGTGTTCTTCAAATACTCGAAGTTGTTCGGCATCGTTCTTTTTGCGGTGATGATGGTTCTCTATGCTGTGTGGAAGAAGAGAGCCAAAAAGGTCGTCAATCGCTCTAAAAATTCGATATAGCAAAAAGTGTGCCCGATGGTGCTTTATCTCATTCTCACCTTAGAAATTTCGAGACGAACGGCGAGGTTTCTCCGCGTCTCATGAAGTGTCTGGAAGACCTTCTCCCAGGAACTCAGAAAACCAGGACTCGTGTTCGATCTCTTCGTTCAAAATGGCAAGAGACAGTTCGCAAGTTCTGGGGTCTTTACCCGCTGTCAAGTTACATAGTGTCCATCACTCATGCTCGTGTGTATATGAAAATCGCACAGAAGCCATTCCTTTTCATCTTTCACCAACCTTACCTCGAGCTGATGCTCAGCTTTCTGAAGACTATTTATTCATCTTACCCTGTTATCCTACACCCTGCTTCACCACGAAGAATGTACCCTGTAAATCTTGCATGGAAATTCTCAGATATTAAATGTTTATTCCTAATTAAAACCCCGTGACTTTCCTTTAACTTAAAGTAAAGAAAGTAGGCCAAGCATCCACCCACGGTTATAATCTTTGAGAAAGGGAAGGAGGTGCAACATGAAAGCACTCCTTGCTTTGGAAGACGGATCGTTTTTTTTTGGACAGAGCCTGGGAGCAGAAGGTGAGACCTTCGGTGAACTGGTTTTCAACACGGGAATGACGGGATATCAGGAAGTTCTCACCGATCCCTCCTACACGGGCCAGATCGTTGTGATGACCTACCCCGAGATAGGAATCTACGGCGTGAACGAGGAAGACGTGGAATCGGATGGAATAAAAGTTGCGGGATTCGTTGTTTACAGGAGTGTGAGCGTTCCTTCCAGCTGGAGAGCCACCATGTCCTTCCCAGATTATCTGAAAAAACACAACATCGTTGCCATTGAAGGAGTTGACACGAGGGCCCTCACAAGAAAGATCCGCGTGAAAGGAGCAATGAAAGGTGCCATATCTACTGTGGATCTGGATCCAGACTCTCTGGTTAAACGTGTGAGGGAAAGTCCCGGCATAGTAGGAAGGGACCTGGCAGGGCTTGTTTCTCCAAAAGAAACCATCGTGGAAAACGAAGAGGGAGAATTTTCGGTTGTTGTCCTGGACTCTGGGGTGAAATGGGGTATCCTCAGAGACCTGAAGAGAGTGGGAGCACGGGTGATGAGGGTACCTTACGGTGTGGACGCAGACGACATCAAAAAGCTCAACCCAGATGGAGTTCTCATTTCCAACGGTCCAGGAGATCCCGCCGCCCTCCTGAAAACTGTGCGTTTGATAAAAGATCTTCTGAAAGAGGAGATCCCCCTCGCGGGAATTTGTCTTGGACATCAGCTCCTTGGTCTTGCAATAGGCGGCAGAACGTACAAGATGAAGTTCGGCCACAGAGGAATCAACCATCCTGTGAAAGATTTGAGGACGGGGCGCGTTCTGATCACCACTCACAACCACGGTTTTGCGGTGAATCCGAAGAGCTTTGGACTGCCGGAACTTGGAAGCGAAGATCAGGATGCGAACGTTCTCACCAAGAACCTTCAGAAGATATCTGTCCTCGAGGGAACCAGTCCACAAGGAGTGAGGGTTGAAGTCACCCACATCTCACTGAACGATGGCACTTTAGAGGGAATAAGGCTGGTTGATTATCCAGCCTTTTCTGTTCAATATCATCCCGAAGCCTCCCCCGGTCCCCACGATGCGAAATGCTTCTTCGACGAGTTCAAACGCCTCATAAAGGAGGTAAGGTAATGCCGAGAAGAGACGACATAAAGAGGATCCTCGTCATAGGGTCCGGTCCGATCATGATCGGTCAGGCTGCCGAGTTCGATTACTCCGGAACACAGGCCCTCAAGGCCTTGAAGAGCACAGGGTACGAGGTGGTCATCGTCAACTCCAACTCTGCAACCATAATGACCGATCCGGAGTTCTCGGATGCCGTCTACATAGAACCGTTGACGGTTGAGTTTCTGGAGGAGATCATAAAGAAAGAAAGGCCGGACGCCCTGCTTCCCACCCTAGGAGGACAAACTGCCTTGAACCTTGCCGTGGAACTTGCCGAAAGGGGTATACTCGACAGGTACGGGGTACAGCTGATAGGCGCAAAGCTGGAATCCATCAAAAAGGCCGAAGACAGAGAGCTGTTCAAAGAGACCATGAGGAAAGCAGGGCTCGAAGTGTTGAAGAGCAGGCTCGTAAACAACCTGGCAGATGCCGTGGATACGGCAAAAGAATTTGGATATCCTGTCATCGTAAGACCGAGCTTTACGCTGGGGGGAACGGGTGGAGGAGTTGCTTTCAATGAGGAAGAACTGAGAGAGATCGTCACAAAAGGTCTCATCGAAAGTCCAGTCCACACCGTCCTCATAGAAGAGTCCGTTATCGGATGGAAAGAGTACGAACTCGAAGTGGTGAGGGATGGTGCGGGAAATTTCATCGTCGTTTGTTCGATAGAAAACCTTGACCCGATGGGCATACATACAGGGGACTCCATCACGGTTGCTCCTTCTCAGACCCTCACGGACGTTGAGTACCAGAGGATGAGGGATGCGGCTTACAAAGTCATCAATGCGATCGGTATAGAAACGGGTGGCTCGAACATCCAGTTCGCTGTAGATCCAAAGACAGGAAGAATGGTCGTCATAGAGATGAATCCGAGGGTTTCGAGATCGTCCGCCCTGGCGTCGAAGGCAACGGGATACCCCATAGCAAAGATCGCAGCCCTTCTTGCCGTTGGATTCACCCTCGATGAGATACCTAACTACATCACAGGAAAGACGATGGCTGCCTTTGAACCCTCCATAGACTACGTCGTGGTGAAGATACCAAGGTTCCAGCTGGAAAAGTTTCCCGGGACAGATCCAAGACTCAACACCCAGATGAAATCCGTCGGCGAGGTTATGGCGATAGGAAGGACTTTTAAAGAGGCATTGGGAAAGGCGTTGAGATCACTCGAGCTCGATGCCACACCAGATCTCGACCTGGATCACATAAGAGAACACCTTGCAAATCCAGCCCCGGAGAGGATCTCATACATCTTCGCCGCGTTCAGAAGCGGCATGGACGAGGAAGAGGTGCATGAACTCACGAAAATAGACAGATGGTTCCTCAGAGAAATGAAGGCATGTATCGAACTCGAAAAGGAGCTGAAGAAAAAGAGATTCGATGTTGAGATCCTCAGGAAGGCAAAGCAGTGGGGGTACTCCGACAAGGAAATTGCAAAGATCTGGCAGGTTTCTGAGAAAGAAGTGAGGAAGATGAGAGAAAAAAACAAAATCTTTCCCGTCTACAAGATGGTGGATACCTGTGCAGCGGAGTTCGAAGCACAGACCCCTTACTACTACTCCACGTACAGCGGAACAGAGAACGAAGCCATCCCGACCGAGAGAGAGAAGATCATGATCCTCGGATCTGGCCCCAACAGAATAGGTCAGGGTATAGAGTTCGATTATACGAACGTTCACGGTGTGTGGGCGTTCCAAGAAGAGGGATACGAGGCGATCATGGTGAATTCCAACCCAGAAACCGTTTCGACAGATTACGACACCTCCGACAGGCTCTATTTCGAACCTCTCACGGTTGAAGACGTTCTGGAGATAGTGAGGAATGAGAAACCCAAGGGTGTTGTGGTGGCATTCGGCGGACAGACTCCCCTGAGGATAGCAAGACACCTTGTGGAAGAGGGAGTGAACATAATAGGAACGAGTTTCGAGTCGATAGAGATCGCAGAAGACAGGGAAAAATTTGCAAGGCTCCTCAAACAAATAGGACTGAAGTGCCCACCATTCGGGACAGCGACGTCCGTGGAAGAAGCGCTGAAGGTAGCAGAAAGTCTCGGGTATCCAGTGCTGGTGCGGCCAAGCTACGTTCTTGGAGGAAGGGCCATGGCAATCGTTGACACACCACAGGAACTGGAAAGGTACGTGAGGGAAGCGGCTGTTGTCTCGCCGGGATATCCCATATTGGTAGACAAATTTTTGGAGGATGCGATAGAACTCGACGTGGATGTCGTGTCTGATGGAAAGTACGTATGGATAGCGGGATTGATGGAGCAGATCGAAGAGGCGGGAGTCCATTCTGGAGACTCGGCATGCGTTCTTCCACCCGTGAGTCTGTCGGAAAAACTCGTGGATGATATAGAGAAAACCGTTTACAAGCTGGTGAAAACACTGAAGATAGTGGGTGTTGCAAACATACAGATGGCGGTGAAAGACGATGAGATCTACATAATAGAAGCAAATCCGCGGGCATCAAGGACGGTTCCATTCGTAAGCAAGGCGATTGGGATCCCCGTGGCAAGGATTGCTGCCAGAATCATGGTGGGGAGGTCCCTTCCAGAGCTTCTTTCCGAGTACTTCCCGTATCCAACAAGACCGAAAGCGAGTGCTGTCAATCTGGGAGAGAGTGAGATCCTTCCAACGCCGTGGCCGAGGATGTTCTCCGTGAAGGAAGTGGTGATACCGTTCCACAAGTTCCCAGGCACGGACGTTCTGCTCGGCCCGGAAATGCGCTCCACGGGAGAGGTCATGGGAATAGGAGAAGATTTTGCAGAGGCCTTCGCAAAGGCCCAGATAGCAGCCGGAAATCCTCTGCCAACAAGTGGCGCTATCCTTGCAACGATCGCAGACAAGGACAAGAGGGATGCGATTCCCCTGCTTGCACACCTTGCAGATATGGGCTTTGAGATCTACGCTACAAGGGGTACCGCAAAGGCTTTGAAGTCACATGGTGTAGAAGTCAAGGTCGTTCCAAAGGTAGGTGAAGGAAGGCCGGACGTGATCGACCTCCTGGAGCAAGGAAGAATCTCCCTCGTTGTGATCACCCAATCCAGTGATGAACCCTCTCTCGTTGCAGTTTCGCATGGAAAAGATCCCTTCAGGATAGAAGGAAGAAGAACGGTAGGATACATGATAAGAACCACGGCCTTGAAGAGAAAAATCCCATACTTGACAACGGTGGAAGCACTCAGAGCAGCGGTGTCGGCGATCAGGAAAATGAAGAAGGGTTCGGTTGTGAAGGTAAGAAAACTCACCGATACATGGAAAGTGTGAAGGGCCTTCCGGCCCTTCACCATATTTCTTCCAGTTTCTTACATATGAGATCCCCCATTTGAGAAGTGGAAACGGCTTTTTCCGGATCCTCTGCTATATCCCTTGTTCTGTATCCCTCTTCGATCACCATCTCGACGGCCTTTTCTATCTTTCTTGCCTCATCCACCATACCGAAGGAAAACTCGAGCATCATGGCAAGAGACAGAATCTGGGCTATGGGATTTGCCACGTTCTTTCCCGCAATGTCAGGCGCAGAACCACCTGCCGGTTCGTAAAGATTTTTGTCACCAAAGGAAGCTGATGGGAGAAGACCAAGAGACCCTGGAAGCGCGGCACTCTCATCTGAGAGTATGTCACCGAACATGTTCGTCGTGAGGATCACATCGAACTGTGAAGGTCTCAGTATGAGCTGCATCGCGGCGTTGTCCACATACATGTGAGAAAGTTCAACGTCCGGATAATCTTCTGCAACCTCACTCACCACTTTCCTCCAGAGCATCGAGCTGTAAAGGACATTCGCTTTGTCAACGGAGGTGACCTTTTTTCTTCTGTTTCTTGCGATTTCGAAAGCTGTCCTTGCAATGTATTCCACGGTCTTTCTGTCGTAGATCATGGTGTCAAAGCCTTTCTCTTCATCGATACCCCGCGGCTTCCCGTAGTACACACCGTAGGAAAGCTCTCTCACAGTAACAAGATCAACACCCGCTTCGATCACCCTTTCCTTTAGAGGAGAAATGGACACAAGGGACCTGTAAACTTTTATCGGTCTGATGTTCGCGTAAAGGTTGAGCATCTTTCTCAGGGCGAGAAGTCCACCTATCTCCGGCCTCTTCTCCGGCGGAAGATTATCCCATTTTGGACCTCCAACGCTTCCGAGGAAGATGGCATCTGCCTCCATGCAGATCCTTCTGGTTTCCTCCGGGAGGGGATCACCGAACTTGTCTATGGCTTCCCCTCCGATGTGACCGAAAATCTTTTCGAAGGTCTTTCCAGTCTTTTTTTCCACAACTTCCAGCACTTTCAGTGCTTCTCTCATAACTTCAGGACCTATACCGTCTCCTGGTAGAATGGCTATCTTCATCGATCACTCCCCCACTTCCTTCAAACAGTATTCGAGCCAGCCACCCGCGTCTATGATCCTCATGAGAAACTCTGGATAGGGTCTTATTTTGTACTCCTTTTCCTTCGTGAGGTTCCTCACGACACCGTTTTCCAGGTCCACCTCCGCTGTGTCTCCTTCCTCGAACTCGTCGGCCTCCTTCAGTTCGACAATGGGAAGGCCAATGTTTATGGCGTTTCTGAAGAATATCCTGGCAAAAGACTTGGCTATAACGCAGGAGATACCGGCAGCTTTTATGGCAACCGGTGCATGCTCCCTTGAGGAACCACAGCCGAAGTTCTCACCAGCGACGATGATACCTCCCTTTATATCGTCACGCCTTCCAAAGCCCGGTCTCACGTCTTCCATGCAGTACTTTGCAAGCTCCTGAGGGTCGGAGGTGTTCAGATACCTTGCAGGTATGATCTCGTCTGTGTTCACATTGTCGCCAAAAACAAACACCTTCCCTTTTATCTTCATTCCCATCACCTCACAGTTTTCTTGGATCCGCTATGTATCCCTTCACTGCACTGGCTGCGGCAACAGCGGGAGACGCAAGAAAAACCTTGCTGTTTGGATGCCCCATCCTTCCCACGAAGTTCCTATTGGTTGTGGAGATAGCGATCTCTCCTTCCGCAAGAACCCCCATGTGTCCCCCAAGACAGGGTCCACACGTTGGAGTGGAAACAGCACAACCAGCATCGAGGAAAACATCGATCAGCCCCTCCTTCAGGGCCTGCTTATAGACTCTCTGAGAGCCAGGTATGATGATACACCGCACGTTTGGAGCAACGGTTCTCCCTTTCAGGATCTGTGCCGCGAGCCTGAGGTCTTCTATCCTTCCGTTGGTACAGCTTCCTATCACCACCTGATCTATCTTGATACGATCCTTTTCTGTCTCAGAGATATCCTTTGCATTGGACGGAAGGAAGGGATAGGCAACCTGAGGTTCGAGTTCGGAAAGATCCATCTCCACTTCCTTTACGTATTTTGCATCCTCGTCTGGGTACATCTCTTCGACCTCTATGCCTCTTTCTTTCTCGTAAGCGATGGTGATCTCATCTACCGGGAAGAGCCCAGTTTTTCCTCCCGCCTCTATAGCCATGTTCGATACGGTGAACCTTCCTTCCATAGAGATCTCTTTCACCCCAGGTCCCGAGAATTCTATGACCTTGTAGTTCGCTCCATCCACTCCGAGGATGGATATGAGTTTCAAAACAAGGTCTTTGGCGGTCACCATCTCGTTGAACTTTCCACGGAGCATCACTTTTATACTCTCTGGGACGCGCAACCACACTTTCCCAATGAGGTAGAAACCCGCTACGTCCGTGGAACCAACACCCGTGGCAAAGGCTCCCAAAGCTCCATAGGTGCACGTGTGGGAGTCTGCCCCCACGACGAGATCGCCCGACTTCACGAGTCCCTCCTCGGGAAGCAAAACATGTTCAATGCCCATTCTTCCTATCTCAAAGAACTTCTCTATCCCCTGTTCTCGGGCGAATTCTCTCATCATCTTCACCTGCATGGCGGATTTTATGTCTTTGTTCGGTGTGAAGTGGTCCGGGACGAGAACCACCCTGTCTGGGTACCTAACCTTCTTTCCACCGTACTCCTTGAACTTCCTGATGGCAAGGGGGGCGGTTATGTCGTTCGCAAGGGCAACATCTGGCTCCAGGAGTAGAAACTCACCTGGTTCAACCTTCCTTCCAGCTTTCCCGGAGAGAATTTTTTCCGCAAGGGTCATTCATTCAACACCTCCGCTTTTTCTCAAAAGACCCTTTGCTATGAGATATTTGTTTATCGCGTTTATGTAGGCGATGGCGGAAGCCTCGACTATGTCTGTGGAAACACCTCTTCCACTGTAAAGCTCACCATCTATCTTCAGGGTCAGTTTCACCTCTCCCTGGGCGTTCTTTCCCGTTCCCACTGCCTGGATTATGTACTCTTCGAGCTTCGGCTGAAGCCCGAGAGCTTTGTCGATCGCCTTGAATATGGCGTCCACAGGACCGTTGCCCGTCTCTGCTGCCTCTCTCTTTTCGTTTCTGACCTGAAGCACTACGGCTGCCGTGGGAAGCAGTGTGTTTCCAGTGTGAACGTGGAAATGAACGAGTTTGTACCCATTCAAAGGTTCCTTCAGGACTTCGGAGACAATGGAGAAGAGATCGTCGTCGTACACCTCTTTCTTTCTATCGGCCAGTTCCGTGAACTTCTCGAACACCTTCTGGAAGGTCTCATCGTCGAGCTTGATGCCGTAAGTTTCCAGCTTCTTTCTGAGAGCGTGTTTTCCGGAGTGCCTTCCGAGGACCAGTGTTTCTGAGGACCTTCCGATGTCCGAAGGTTTCATGATCTCGTAGGTCTCCCTGTGTTTCAAAACACCATCCTGGTGTATTCCAGACTCGTGGAGGAAAACGTTCTCACCCACTATGGGTTTGTTCCTCGCCGGTATGAGACCTGTTATGTGAGTGAGAAGCCTGGAAGCGGGGTATATCAGTTCTGTTCTTATACCGGTTTCGTACGAGAGCTTGTCTTTTCTCACCTTCAGGGTCATCACAAACTCTTCCAGAGAACAGTTACCAGCCCTCTCTCCTATCCCGTTCAGTGTTACCTCCACTTGAGTTGCACCGTTCTGAACAGCAGCCAGTGAGTTTGCTACGGCAAGCCCAAGATCGTTGTGACAGTGAACGGAAAGATCCACGTCTTTTATTCCGGGTACACCCTCTTTCAGGGTTTTTATGAGTTCTCCAAACTCATCTGGAAGGGCGTATCCCACGGTGTCCGGGACGTTGATCGTTGTTGCACCGGCCTCGATCGCCGTTTTGTAGACCTCTATCAAAAAGGGTATCTCCGTTCTGGTAGCGTCCTCCGCCGAGAACTCCACGAGATCGAAGAACTGTTTGGCATAGGCAACGTATCTTCTCACCCTCTCGAGGATCTCTTCTTTTTCCATCTTCAACTTGTACTTTCTATGGATCGGAGATGTTGCTATGAAAACATGTATCATACGCTTGTCCTTCTGGCGATCTTTCAAGGCTTCGTGCACAACGTCTATGTCTTTCTCTACACACCTTGCAAGCCCAACCACGATGGGTTTCTGGACAGTAGTAGCCACCTTTTTTACAGCCTCGAACTGAACAGGTGAAGAGACAGGAAATCCCGCCTCTATGAGATCGACACCGAGGTCCTCCAGCATGAGAGCTACCTCAACCTTCTCTTCAACGGACATGGAAGCCCCAGGGGACTGCTCTCCATCCCTCAAGGTGGTATCAAATATCTTTATCCTCATCTTTTTTCATCTCCTCTTCATCCTTGTGGAGTTTGTACTCCAAGGATTCAAGAAGGGCCGTCCAAGAGGCCTCTATGATGTTCGGGGAAACACCTACAGTTCCCCATCTCTTTTTTCCATCGCTGGACTCTATGAGGACCCTTGTTGTCGCTTTGGTGCCTGCCTGTTCGTTGAGGATTCTGACCTTGTAGTCGGTAAGTTTCGTGTTCTTCAAGGACGGGTAGAACTTCTCCAGAGCCTTTCTCACTGCCTTGTCCAATGCCTCGACAGGCCCTTCTCCCTCAGCTGCAGTGTGTTCGAGGGGTTCCTTATGACCCATTCTCTTCGCTACTTCATCCGGCACTCTAACCTTCACCGTTGCTTCAGAGAAACTCTTTTCGTCCTTGTTCTTCACGGTCATGACAGTGAATCCGAGGAATTCGAAGTACTTCTTTCTTCTTCCAAGCATCTCCCTCACGAGAAGCTCAAAGGATGCCTCTGCTCCCTCAAAATGATATCCCTGAGCTTCGAGTTCTTTTATCTTTTTGAGGATCTCCTTGACCTTGGGTGAAGAGCTGTCTACCTTGAATCCCATCTCCTTCACCTTTTCGATGACGTTGCTTCGGCCTGAGAGCTCCGAGATGGAAATGATCCTCCTGTTCCCAACCAGTTCTGGGCTGATGTGTTCGTAGGTTCTCGAATCGCGCTTTATGGCAGAGACATGTACCCCTCCTTTGTGAGCGAAGGCGTAATCTCCAACGTAGGGCATGTTCTCTATGTGCGGCCTTCCAGAAAGTTCTGCTACAAGATGTGCAACATCGAAGAGTTTTTTCAGATTCTCCTTCGGTATGGCTTCCAGACCCATTTTGAGGACAAGATTCGGTATCACAGAACAGAGATTCGCGTTTCCACACCTTTCTCCAAGACCGTTTATGGTTCCCTGAACATGAACCGCTCCCTTCCTCACAGCGGCAAGGGTGTTCGCCACCGCCACATCGGAATCGTTGTGGGCGTGTATTCCAATGGGAGTTTTTACATGCCTTTTCACCTCTTCAATGATCTCCTCGATTTCGTGCGGAAGGGTACCTCCGTTCGTGTCAGCGAGAACGAGACAATCCGCCCCAGCTTCTTCGGCCACTTTGAGAGTTTTGAGAGCGTATTCTCTATTCGCCTTGTATCCGTCGAAGAAGTGTTCCGCGTCGTATACCACCTCGTCGGCGAATCTCTTCAAATAAAAAATCGTGTCGTATATCATCTTGAGGTTCTCTTCAAGAGTTGTTCGAAGGGCTTTCTCCACGTGAAGATCCCAGCTCTTACCGAATATCGTGTAAACTGGTGTTTCAGCTTTTATGAGCGTTTGTATATTTGGATCTTCTTCTATCCTCGTGTTCGGTCTTCTTGTGGAACTGAAAGCTGCCACTTTTAAATTCTTGAAACGCATGTTCTTCACGGCTTCAAAAAACGCTATGTCTTTCGGATTTGAGCCGGGCCAGCCCCCTTCGAGGTAATGAACGCCGAGGTCGTCCAGAGCCTCGGCAATTCTGATCTTGTCCTCCAGGGAAAAGGAAACACCGAAAGCCTGTGCCCCATCCCTCAAGGTGGTATCGTACACCTTTATACTCAAGAGACCACCTCCTCAGGGCTTTCTGAACGCAGCCCCTTTGCTGGCAGATTGGACGAAAAAGGCATATCTTCTCAAGTAATCGCTGTTCACATCTTTCACTTTTGGCACAAACTCTTTCATTCTTCCTTTGAACTCTTCTTCCGGTATCAACAGGTTTATTGTTCTCTTCTCAAAATCTATCTCGATAAGGTCCCCATCTCTCACGATACCAATGGGCCCGCCTTCTGCCGCTTCGGGAGACACGTGACCGATGACGGCTCCGTGAGAACCTCCGGAGAACCTTCCATCCGTGATGAGAGCCACATCCTCTGCAAGGCCCATCCCAACGATCGCGGAGGTGGGAGAGAGCATTTCTCTCATACCGGGACCACCTTTGGGACCTTCGTAGCGGATCACCACCACGTCACCTTTCTTGATCTTTCCACCAAGGATCGCCTTCGTTGCCTCTTCTCCATCTTCGAACACAACGGCAGGACCCACGTGGCGCATCATCTTTTCAGGAACCCCAGAGAGTTTGACAACCGCCCCTTCCGGTGCGAGGTTTCCAAAGAGTATACCAAGACCACCTTCCCTGTGGTATGGGTTGTTAAACGGCCTGATCACATCTTCGTTCATGATCCTTGCCTCTTTGACAAGATCCCCTATCTTTCTCTGGTAGATGGTCATGGCATCTTCCTTCAGAAGGCCGTTCTCCTGGAGGCGTTTCATCACAGCGTAGATGCCTCCAGCCTCGTCAAGATCCTGTATGTGGTAGGGACCAACGGGAGAGATGTTACAAATGTGAGGCACCTTTCGACCGAGTTCATCGAAGAGCCTTATATCGAAGTCTATTTCGAAGCTCTCCGCGATCGCCTTCAGGTGAAGGACGGTGTTCGTCGATCCTCCCGTCGCGAGATCGACCATGATGGCGTTCATGAGAGAATCCTGCGTAACGATATCCCGGGGTTTGATGCCTTTTTTTACAAGATCCACAACGAGCATTCCGGCTTCTTTCGCTATTCGCAGCCTTCTTGCGTGAACGGCGGGCACTGTTCCGTTACCCTTCGGGGCGATCCCCATGGCTTCTGCGAGTGAGTTCATCGTGTTGGCGGTAAACAATCCCGAACAGGAGCCGGCACCCGGACATGCAAAATCCTCGATCGCCTTGAGTGTCTCCTCGTCGACCTTTCCTACCTTGTACCCACCAACCGCCTCGAAGACGGTGATGAGATCTATGTCCCTCCCAGCGTACCGACCGGCGAGCATGGGACCACCCGATACCAGGACGGATGGGATGTTCAACCTTCCCATCGCCATGATCATCCCGGGGGTGATCTTGTCACAGTTCGGAACGAACACCAGACCATCGAAGGGAAAACCGTTGACAACGATCTCTATGGAGTCAGCTATGAGCTCTCTAGAAGGGAGGGAGAACTTCATCCCCCTGTGGTCCATCGCTATCCCGTCGCAGATTCCAATGGTTGAAAAAACGAAGGGCACCCCTCCTGCCATCCTCACTCCTGCTTTCACCGCTTCGACAATACGATCAAGATGTACGTGGCCAGGGATGATATCGTTCGCTGATGAGACAATGCCTATGAACGGTCGCTTCATCTCCTCGTCCGTTATACCGAGCGCCTTCAAAAGGGACCTGTGTGGAGCCCTTTCCAACCCCTTCTTTATCACATCACTCCTCATCTGCGTTCCTCTCCTTGAGCCATGGCATCATCTTTCTGAGCTCTTTTCCAACCTTCTCTATGAGGTGCTCGGACTCTTTCTTTCTCATGGTGTAGAAGAAAGGCCTTCCTGCCTGGTTTTCAAGTATCCAGTCCTTGGCAAACTTACCTGTCTGTATGTCTCTGAGCATCTGCTTCATGTTTTCCCTGACCTCTTTGGTTACGATCTTTTCCTGGCTGATGTAATCACCGTATTCGGCGGTGTTGCTGACAGAGTACCTCATGAAACTGAGGCCACCTTCGTAAATGAGATCCACGATGAGTTTGAGCTCGTTCAGACATTCAAAGTAAGCGATTTCAGGCTGATAACCCGCTTCCACGAGTGTTTCAAAACCAGCCTTTATGAGAGCGGTCACCCCTCCACAGAGCACTGCCTGTTCACCGAAGAGGTCCGTTTCAGTTTCTTCCCTGAAGGTCGTCTCTATCACACCGGCCCTGGTCACACCGATTCCCTTGGCATAGGCGAGGGCGAGCTCCTTTGCCTTACCGGTGTAGTCCTGGTAAACTGCAACGAGTGCGGGAACCCCTCTTCCTTCGACATACTCTCTTCTCACAATGTGGCCCGGGCTCTTCGGTGCGATCATGGTCACATCGACGCTCTTCGGCGGGATGATTTGATGATAATGTACGTTGAAACCGTGGGCGAACATCAGCATCTTTCCTTCGGTGAGGTGTTTTTCTATATACTTCTTGTACACCTCCGGCTGATGCTCGTCCGGTATGAGCATCATTATGATATCCGCTTCTTTCGCCGCTTCTTCGATGGTTTTCACGGTGAGACCCTGAGCCTCTGCTTTCTTCCAGCTTTTGCTTCCTTCTCTCAGGCCCACAATGACGTTCAGGCCGCTGTCCTTCAGATTCAGGGCGTGCGCATGCCCCTGACTTCCATAACCTATGATGGCTATCTTCTTGCTCTTGATCAAGTTGAGATCGGCATCCTTGTCGTAATAGATAACCGCCATCAGAATCCCTCCCTTTCTTTTGCGTTCCATCTGTTCATTGCGACGATACCCGTTCTTGCAATCTCTTCCACCTGTTTCTCCGGCAGGAGGTTTATGAAGGCTTCTACCTTGCTTCTTGCACCGGTTATCTCTATGATCGCTCCTTCTTTCGATACGTCTATGATCTTCCCCCTGAATATTTCAACGAGCTGGAACAACTCCTGTTTGTCATCTCCGAATTTTACCTTGATGAGAGCCATCTCCCTTTCCACACGGTTCCCTGGGAGAGGATCTATAGGAGTCACCTTGACCACCTCGACAAGCTTGTAGGCTTGCTTTTCTATCTGCTCTATCGTTCTGTCATCTCCTCTCACCATGATCACGAGCCTAGAAAGTCCCGGTGTCTCCGACTCTCCAACGGTGATACTGCTGATGTTGAAACCTCTTCTTGCAAACAGATTTGCAACCTTTCTCATAACACCAGGTTTGTTGTGAACAAGCATAGAAACAAGGTGATCATGAGTCTGATTCATCATCTTTCATCACCTCTCCTGTTTTCATCGATAACCTTCATCACCTGCTTCACGAAGGAGTCATCGTAAGATGCTTCGACGAGAGGCGCTCCCACATCTCCTCCTGGCGGGACCATCGGGAGCACGTTTTCAGCAGGATCGACAACGGCGTGTATGAGCATGGGTCTCCTCGATCTCGCGAGTTCTTCCACCGCCTTGTCCACTTGATCTGGTTTCTCTATCTTCATTGCCTTTATACCGACAGCCTCTGCTATCCTCGCAAAGTCTGGGTTATCAGACAGAACCGTGGCGGAGTATCTGCAGTTGAAGAAGAGTTGTTGCCATTGTCTTACCATTCCCAGAGCCTTGTTGTCCATCACTATGATCTTCACCGGGAGGTTGTATCTTCTGATCGTCATGAGTTCCTGGATGTTCATCTGGAAACCACCGTCACCAGCGAAGATCACGACTTCCCTGTCTGGAGCACCTATCTTCGCTCCTATCCCCGCCGGTAGCGCGTATCCCATCGTTCCAAGCCCTCCAGAGCACAAGAAAGATCTTTGATGTTTGAACTTGTAATACTGTGCAACCCACATCTGATTCTGCCCCACGTCTGCCACGACTATTGTATCGTCCGGAAAGACCTCGTTCACTTTCTCCACGATGTACTGAGGTTTTATGAGTTTTCCATCTCTTTCGTACGTCAACGGATACTTTTTCTTTACCTCTTGAAGCTCTTCGATCCATTCGGAGAAATCTGTGTCTAGATCGTATTTCAAGAACTCCTCAAGAACGTTTCTCAGGTCTCCAACGATCGGTACATCCACTGAAACGTTCTTTCCTATCTCGGCGGGATCTATGTCAACATGAACAATTTTGGCGTTCTTTGCGAAAGTACGTGGATTTCCGAGGATCCTGTCACTGAACCTTACACCGAGTGCGATGATGAGATCAGCGTTGGCCACGGCGTAGTTTCCGTAGTACGCACCGTGCATCCCTATTCCATCGTAGTAGAGTCTTTCGTCGGATGGATTCACTCCACGTCCCATTAACGTGCTGACTGCGGGCACCCTGAACTTGTCTACGAACTGATTCACCAGATTCATCGTACCCGAGAGGTTCGCACCACCACCGACGATAACAATGGGACGCTTCGATTCCTTCAACAGTTCCATCACCTTCTTTATCTGTCTGGGATGACCCTTCACGGTAGGTTTGTAACCCAGGATTTCTATTTCATCGGGATAATTGAACTCTCCCTCTGCTGTTTGAACATCCTTTGGAAAGTCGAGAAGTACAGGACCCGGCCTTCCCGTTGTAGCAACGTAGAAAGCTTCCTTTATCGCGTAGGGAAGCTCTTCTATGCTGGTGGCAAGGTGGTTGTGTTTTGTGATGGGCATTGTGATGCCAGTGACATCAACCTCTTGGAAAGCATCTGTTCCAATGAAGGAGGTTGGAACCTGTCCTGTGATCACAACGAGTGGTATGGAATCCATGTAGGCGGTGGCGATTCCCGTCACGGTGTTAGTCGCTCCGGGTCCGGAGGTGACTATGACGACACCCGGCTTTCCAGTGACCCTCGCATAGCCGTCTGCTGCGTGTGTGGCTCCTTGTTCGTGTCTGAAAAGGTAGAAATTTATCTTGTCTTCATAATTGCAGAGCTCGTCGTAGACGTTGATGATGGCCCCTCCTGGTATACCAAAAATCGTATCCACACCTTCTCTCAAAAAAGCTTCAAACAACATCCTGGAACCTCTCATCTTCACGTGGATCACTCCTCTCGAATATTGAATGATTATACCGAAATCTTGGAATAACGAATCATGGGGGGTTTTTTAGGAATAGTATCATCACGTGCTTCACAATGTCAAGTTGTCGAGTCGAATTTTTTAGTAGCGGTAGCATTATCATCATGAAAATGTAAAATTCAGGATAACCTGAGAACATATCGATCGTTTAAAATGTTCACAAATTCTATCGAGGAGTGAGAAAGGTGAGGGTGGGAATCGCGGGACTTGGAACCGTTGGTGGGAGCATATACAGAATACTGAAAGAAAGAGGTGATGAGATAGAAAGAAGGGTCGGTGAGAGGTTCATCGTATCAAAGGTAATAAATCGTTCCCCCAAAAAGTACGAGAGGTACAACGTGCCAAAGGAAGAAATAGCGTTTGATTTCGATGACCTGATTTTGAACAGCGACGTGGTAGTGGAAGCCATAGGCGGAACGGATGTGGCCGTGGATCTTGTTCGGCGAGCCTTGGAACTCGGAAGGATCGTTGTCACTCCGAACAAGAACCTCATCTCAGAATACGGAAACGAATTCATCGATTACATAAAGAAAAGAAGGCTCTTTTTCGAAGCTTCCGTTGGAGGAGGCATTCCCATCATCTCCCTCCTTCAGGATTATCTGATCTTTCAGAAGGTGACCAAGATCCGTGGAATCATGAACGGAACGACCAACTACATACTCACGGAGATGAGCAAGGGAAGATCTTTCGATGAGGTGCTAAGAGAAGCCCAGAAGCTCGGATACGCCGAAGCCGATCCAACCAACGACATCGAAGGCTATGACATCGCATACAAAGTTTCCGTTCTGGCAGGTGTGGTGACAGGAAGATTTCCAGGTATACACAACGTGAAGTTCGAGGGAATAACAAAGCTCGCACCGGAATACCTGAATGAAGTTCTGAAATCTGGAAAGAAACTCAAGCTGATCGGAGAGCTCGACTTTTCGTCGAACAGGTACGAGGTACGCTTGAGGGAGGTAACACCTGAGGATCCCTTCTTCAACGTCGATGGTGTAGACAACGCTATAGAGGTTTCAACGGACCTGGCTGGTGACTTTCTTCTGAAGGGAAGGGGTGCCGGAGGATATCCCACGGCCAGTGCCGTGATAGCAGATCTGTTCAGAGTGGCAAAGTACAAGGTGTTCGGTGGTGCGGAGAAATTCTCGGTTGTGGTAATGAAGTTCGGTGGTGCAGCCATCTCCGGCGTGGAAAGGCTGGAGAAGGTTGCGGAGAAGGTCATCAAAAGAAAAAAGAGCGGTGTGAAGCCTGTCGTGGTGCTATCTGCAATGGGTGATACCACGGATCGTTTGGTAGACCTTGCAAAGACAATAGATGAAAATCCCGATCCGAGGGAGCTCGATCTTCTCCTGTCAACGGGAGAGATTCAGAGCGCTGCCCTGATGAGTATCGCCCTCAGAAAAAGAGGTTACAAAGCGATATCGTTCACCGGAAATCAATTGAAGATCATCACTGACAAAAGGTATGGCTCTGCGAGAATAATAGACATCAACACGGACATCATCTCGAGGTATCTGAAACAGGGTTTCATACCGGTCATCGCGGGGTTTCAGGGTATAACGGAGACAGGAGACATAACCACCCTCGGAAGGGGTGGATCGGATCTCACGGCGATCGCACTTGCGTACTCTCTGGGTGCAGATCTGTGCGAACTTTACAAAGACGTGGATGGGGTCTACACAGCAGACCCCAAGATCGTGAAGAATGCTCGTGTTATCAAAGAGTTGTCCTGGGAAGAGATGATAGAACTTTCCAGGCATGGAGCACAGGTTCTACAGGCAAGAGCAGCAGAGTTCGCGAGGAAGTACGGAGTCAAGGTGCTGATAAAGAACGCCTACAGGGAAACGAAGGGCACTCTCATATGGGAGGGGACAAAGATGGAAAACCCGATCGTTAGAGCCGTCACGTTCGAGGCCGATATGGCGAAGGTGGTACTGAAGGACGTTCCCGACAAACCAGGGGTCGCCGCAAGGATCATGAGGACTCTCTCTCAGATGGACGTGAACATAGACATGATCATACAGGGAATGAAGAGTGGAGAGTACAACACGGTAGCGTTCATCGTACCAGAATCCCAGCTTGAGAAACTCGATCTCGATCTTTTGAGAACCAGAAGTGAGGCCAAAGACGTTATAATCGAAAAGGAACTGGCAAAGGTTTCCATCGTTGGTGTGAATCTCACTTCTTCACCGGAGATCTCCGCTACTCTTTTCGAAACACTCGCCAACGAGGGCATCAACATCGATATGATCAGTGCTTCAAGCAGCAGGATCTCTGTGATCATAGATGGCAGGTACGTGGAAGACGCCGTCAAGGCGATCCACAGCAGATTCGAACTGGACAGGGAGTGAGAGAATTGGGTGTGCTCGAAAAGTACAAGAAATTCCTCCCGGTGACTGATAAAACCCCTATGATCTCACTGAACGAGGGGAACACTCCTCTCATTCCCCTTGTGAACATGAGCAGGGAACTCGGAATAAAAGTCTACGTGAAGTATGAAGGAGCGAATCCAACGGGATCTTTCAAAGACAGAGGAATGGTCGTTGCGGTGGCCAAAGCTCTGGAAGAAGGAGCTAAAGCTATCATGTGTGCTTCAACGGGCAACACCTCTGCTTCAGCTGCCGCCTACGCCGCAAGAACAGGGATAAAGGCGATCGTTCTGATACCGGAGGGAAAGATCGCCTTAGGAAAACTTGCCCAGGCAATGATATACGGTGCCGTCGTACTGCAGGTGAAAGGCAACTTCGACAAGTGTCTGGAGCTGGTGAAGGAGGTTACCTCCAAGTACCCCATCACACTTGTGAACAGTATCAACCCTTACAGACTCGAAGGACAGAAGACGGCTGCTTTCGAGATCGTTGATGATCTCGGCGACGCACCAGACTATCATTTCATTCCCGTGGGGAACGCGGGAAACATCTCCGCTTACTGGATGGGTTACAAGGAGTACTATCAACACGGCCTCTCCTCGAAACTTCCGAAGATGATGGGATTCCAGGCAGAAGGAGCAGCTCCAATAGTCCGGGGGCATCCTATTGAAAACCCGGAGACGATCGCCACCGCCATAAGGATAGGAAATCCCGCCAACTGGGAAAAGGCAGTTCAGGCTCGCGATGAATCAGGTGGAGATATCGGCATGGTGAGCGACGATGAAATACTGAAGGCACAGAGACTTCTGGCTCAAAAGGAAGGTATCTTCTGTGAACCCGCATCTGCCGCGTCGATAGCAGGGCTTCTGAAGAAGCACGAACAGGGTCTCTTCAAAGGTGGAGAAACTGTGGTGTGTACCCTTACCGGAAATGGGCTCAAAGATCCGAACGTTGTTATCTCACAGCTGGAGCCTCCAAGGACAATAGAAGGGAAGATAGATGAGATCCTGGAGGTACTGGATCTATGAAAATAATGGTTCCTGCCACAACAACGAATCTGGGAGCAGGATTCGATGTCTTTGGTCTCGCTCTTGATCTTTTCAACGAGGTATTTTTTTCTTTTGACACCGACAAAACTTTTATCGAAAGCACTGGAAAGTACGCCCCGGATCTCGAAAGCTACGATTTGTTCTTTGAAGTCTTCGAGTTTTTTGAGAAGAAAACGGGTTACAGAGTGCCCCCTGTCAAAATAAGGCAGGTTTGCAACATACCGGTTTCCAGTGGTCTTGGTTCCAGTGCTGCCGTGATCGTCTCCGCACTTTACATAGCAAACGTGGGAACGAAAGCGAACCTCTCGCAGCGGGATCTCATGAAACTCGCCGTAGAGCTCGAAGGACACCCAGACAACGTTGTACCAGCTTTCGTGGGAGGACTCGTTGTCTGCTATCAGGATGGAGACGTCTTCGATTTCGAAAGGTTCGAGTTGGACTTTGAACTCACCTTCCTTGTACCCAATTTTTCACTCTGTACAAACAACATGAGGAGAGTTCTTCCTAAAGAGGTTTCATTCGAAGATGCTGTCTTCAACATCAAAAATTCCTGCCAATTCCTAGCGAAGATCGCCTCCGGTAAACTGGACGATGCCTTCAAGTACGTGGAAGATCGCCTTCACCAGTCGTACAGGATAAACCAGTACGAAGAGATGAAAGAGTTCGTGAGGGCAGTTGTTTCGAAAAAACCGAGTTACTGGTTCGTGAGTGGATCCGGTCCCTCCATCTGTACGGATGTGAAAGATGTCGAAGGTATACCCTACCTGAGGGATGTACTGAGGTTAAAGGTAAACAACAGAGGTTTGATAATATCGAAATAGAGGGGGATTCGTTTCATGGGGGTAGTTGTCGTAAAAGATCTCAGAAGAAACATAGGCAAAAAAGAAATTCTGAAAGGTATTTCCTTTGAGATCGAAGAAAGAGAGATCTTCGGACTCATAGGACCGAACGGAGCTGGAAAGACCACCACCCTCAGGATCCTCTCCACCCTCATAAAACCCACCTCGGGAAGAGTCTCTATCTTTGGAAAAGACGTGATCAAAGAGCCCCATGAAGTCAGAAAGTTGATCAGTTACCTTCCCGAAGAAGCAGGTGCCTACAAGAATATGAGAGGAATTGAATACTTGAGGTTCGTAGCAGGCTTTTACGCGAAAAACTCTAGAGAGATGAACGCTATGATCGAGAAAGCGGTTGAGATCTCAGGATTAGAAGACAGGGTGAAAGATAAGATCTCCACCTACAGCAAAGGAATGGTCAGGAAACTCCTCATAGCAAGAGCGTTGATGGTGAATCCACGTCTAGCCATACTGGATGAGCCCACCTCTGGACTCGACGTGCTGAACGCGAGAGAAGTTAGAAAGATCTTGAAACTGGCGGTTCAAGAAGGACTTACCATCCTTCTTTCTTCACACAACATGCTTGAGGTAGAGTTTCTCTGCGATCGAATAGCGTTGATCCACAACGGAAAGATCGTGGAGACGGGAACTGTTGAAGAACTCAAGGAAAGGTACAAAGCACAGAATGTGGAAGAGGTCTTCGAGGAGGTGGTCAGGTGTTTGGTAGACTCTTAAAGAAAGAAATAAAAGAACTTCTCAGTGTGGGGACCATCGTTTTCGTTGTGATCGTTTCAGTTCTTTACGGCTCGCTGGGTAACGTGTTCGAAGGTACGATCAAGGAAGTGACCAAAAAACCTAAGATAGCAATTGTAGAACATGACAGGGGTGAGCTTGCAAAATTTGTGGTTCAGGAACTGAGCAGAGCAGCAGAGATCGTTTACGCTGGAGACGATCTGGATGAGGCGAAAAAGACTCTCGAAGAAAAGAAAGCTTCGGCGATTTTCTTGATACCGGAAGGATTTTCAAGTGATCTGGAAAGTTTCAAACAAACACGAATAGAGGTACTGTGGTATTTGAGAGGGACCGGTCTTTCCGATACGATCCCAACTGCGGCGGTTTACTCACTCCTTGAGAATCTGAAAACCAGGATCTCAGCGTTCCTTTTGAGGGATGAGAAAAAAACACGATTCCTGATTAGCCCGTTCACCGTCGTTCAGCATACGTACTTGAGAAACATGTTCTTTGAGAATCGCTCTCCAGACTCGATCGTGAACATCTTTTATTCTCAGAACATCACGATTCCACTCCTGATCATGATACTCATCATCATGTCCGGTTCATCCCTCATCTCTTCGCTCGCTCTGGAAAAAGAAAACAAAACGCTCGAAACACTCCTCACCATGCCCATAAGAAGAGAGTATATCGTTCTCGCCAAAATCGTCGGTAGTGCCATTGTGGGATTGATTCTTGCAGGAATATACATGATCGGTTTCTACAGCTATCTGAACTCCTTCTCACAGGGGATTCAGAGGACTGTGGTAAGCTTCAGCATCATCGATTTTGCTCTGATTGGTTTGAGCCTGCTTCTTGCCATACTGGCCGGGCTTTCACTGTGCATGTTCTTTGGAATCATGGCAAAAGACTACAGGAGCAGTCAGTTCTTTACTTTTCCCATTTCGATTCTTGCCCTTGTTCCCATGATAGCGAACATGATCAAAGATTTCTCTAACCTTCCGGGTGTTCTGAAGGTGATCATCTTCACCATTCCCTTTTCCCATCCCATTATGGCACCGAAGATGGTGCTGTACGGGGACTACGGATTGATCGTATGGGGACTCGTGTACCTGATAGGGTTCTCTCTCGCGATGATGTGGCTTGCCTTCAGAACGTTCAACTCGGATTACGCAATCTTGGGATGGCAGGGGAAACGCTCACGATGAGTTTTTAACGGCGTGATAAACGTTCTGATGCACCCTTTCATCGAACGCCTCTGGAATGATCCTGTCTGGATGCGGTTCGCACGAGTTTGCAATCGCTTCAACTGCAGAGAAGAGCATGTTTTTCGTGATTCTCGACCTCCTCTCCATCGCTCCCTTCATGATCCCGGGAAAGGCAAGAAGATTGTTCACCTGGTTCGGATGGTCTGATCTTCCCGTTGCGACAATGAAGGCACCTGCTTCCTTTGCAAGGAGCGGGTTTATTTCAGGAATAGGATTTGCAAGGGCGAAAACAACGGGTTTTTTGTTCATCTTCTTTATCCACTCCGGTTTCACGATATTTCCCCTCGAGACACCTATGAAAAAGTCCGCCCCTGCCAGGGCCACTTCCAGATCACCGGACAGCCCCTCGGGATTTGTAAGACGTGCGATCTCCAGGTGGTACTCATTCAGGCAAGTCTCCGGATTTTCTTCGTTCAGGATGCCATTTCTGTCAACTGCCACAATGTTTCTCACACCAAGATCCAGAAGGAACCTGACGATGTTGTATCCCGCGGCCCCGATCCCGCTCACGACTACCTTCACTTCTTCTGCCCTTTTTCCCACGAGCTTCAGCGCGTTGAGAAAGGCCGCAGACACAACAACAGCCGTTCCTTGCTGATCGTCGTGGAAAACGGGGATGTCCATCTCCTCGGAGAGACGCTCCAGGATTTTGAAACACTTCGGTGCAGCTATGTCTTCGAGGTTTATTCCTCCAAAACTCGGCTCGAGACTCTTCACAATTTCGATGATCTTTCCTTCACTGGTTTCGGAAAGACAAATGGGAAAGGCATCCAGATTCGCAAAGGCTTTGAAAAGAAACGCCTTGCCCTCCATCACAGGAAGAGCCCCGTAAGGACCTATGTTTCCGAGCCCAAGAACAGCGCTTCCATCCGAAACGACTGCAACCGTGTTCCATCTGGAGGTGTAGACGTAGGTGTTCTCTGGATTTTCAGTACAGGCTCTTGCAACTTCAGCAACTCCTGGGGTGTAGAGAAGAGAAAGGATTTCCTTATCTGTTTTTTCAACGGGAAGAGAGATCCTTATCTTTCCCCTCAAAATCCTGTGTATCTCCAGAGGATTCATCTTCTCACTCCTTGAAGATCGAGTTGCCTTCACTGTCTATTGCCACAACGAGGGGAAACCCTTCCACTTCTATTTCATAAACAGCTTCGGGTCCGAGATCTTCGAACGCAAGCACTCTGGCATTTTTCACTCTCTTCGAAAGGGCCGCGGCCGTTCCACTGGGTGTTACAAAGTAGACCCTTTTCCACTTCTTACAGGCTTCGTTCGCTTTCCTTGATCTTTTTCCCTTTCCCACCGTTGCAATGACCCCAAGTTCAAAAAGTATCTCCAGGTAGTCGTCCATTCTGGCGCTCGTGGTAGGACCTATGGCACCCATGGGCTTTCCCTGAGGGGTCCTGGCAGGTCCCGCGTAGAACACTATCTGCCCTTCAAGGTTCACAGGCAGTTTCTTTCTCTTCTCCAGGAGTTCCTTCAGTCTCTTCTGGGCCTGATCTCTCATGACGATGAGTTTCCCAGAGTAGCGTATTTCCTGGCCGGCTTTCAGTTCTTCAACCTTCAACGACCACTTTCCCCTTTCTGCAAAGGTAACAGTCCACCGAGACGGCAACGGGCAAGGTAGCGATGTGGGTTGGAAAATGTTCTACATGAACAGAATAGACGGTTATTCCCTTTCCCAATCCCTGGAATCCTATTCCAAGGAGGTTCAGTTCGTTTTCGAGTTCTCTTTCGAGCTCAGCGTACCTTGGATCTTCGTTTCTTTCCCCGAAACTTCTGGTGAGAGCAAGTTTTGAAAGAAGGACCGCCTTGTCCGCCGAACCACCTATTCCAACTCCAACGTGGAGGGGTGGACAGGCTTTCGCACCGTTTTCTCTGATGTGTTCCTCCACAATCTCTTTTATCCTTTCCAAACCAGAGGTTGGGGTCAGCATTCGCAACATCGTGAGATTTTCGCTGCCCCCACCCTTCACGAGGAATCTGATCTCAAGCCTCTTTCCCTCCACCTGAAAGAGATGAACAACGGTGGGAGTGTTGGTCTCTGTGTTGATCCTATCGAACAGGGGATCGGAAACAACAGAACATCTGAAAGGGTACTCTGTATAGACCTCTTCGACCGCTCTGTTCAGCGTTCGTTCGATGGGTTCTTCCAACCTGATCTCGTGTCCCAGTAAAACAAAGAACTCCACCATTCCTGTGTCCTGACAGAGTGGAAGGTTTTCTTCTTTGGAAATGCGGTAGTTTTCCTTTATTATATCAGAAAAGGGACCTTCGTACTTCTCGAGGATCTCTCTGACCTCTTCGTTTATCTTCACGTTGGCCTCAACGATGGCTTTCTTCACTTTCTCGAGAACAGTGTGTGCTCTGATCACTCTTTTCACCTCAAAGGAGATTATATCATCGAAGGAGGGAGAATATGAGAGTTGTTGTGAACTTGAAACCGAGTGAAATACCGAGGCACTGGTACAATGTGCTCGCAGACCTGCCGTTCAAACTGGATCCACCTCTGGATCCAGAAACAAGGGGACCAGTTTCACCGGAAAAGCTCTCCGTGATATTTCCAATGAGTTTGATCGAACAGGAGATGTCTGACAAACGTTTCATTGAAATCCCAGAAGCCGTTCTGAAAGAGTACGCGGTCTACAGACCCACACCATTGATCAGGGCCACTTTTCTGGAAGAGTACCTTCAAACACCTGCAAGGATTTACTACAAGCACGAAGGTGTGAGTCCCACCGGTAGTCACAAACCCAACACGGCCATTGCACAGGCCTATTACAACAAAATAGAAGGTGTGAAAAGATTGGTCACAGAGACAGGGGCGGGACAATGGGGTAGCGCTCTCTCGTACGCTGGAGCCAAGTTCGGACTGGAAGTGAAGGTCTTCATGGTCAAGGTGAGTTATCATCAAAAGCCCATGAGGAAGTACATGATGAATCTGTTCGGAGGGAAAGTAACACCAAGTCCCAGTGAAGAGACCAACTTTGGAAGAAGACTTTTGAAAGAAAACCCTGAAAACCCTGGAAGTCTGGGCATCGCTATCAGTGAAGCGCTTGAAGTGACCGTGTCGAACCCGGATACGAAGTATTCACTCGGAAGTGTTCTGAACCATGTTCTACTTCATCAAACAGTGATAGGACTGGAGATAAAAAAGCAACTTGAACT
Organism: Thermotoga sp.; assembly: GCF_021162145.1. NCBI lineage: Bacteria > Thermotogati > Thermotogota > Thermotogae > Thermotogales > Thermotogaceae > Thermotoga > Thermotoga sp. Next base: position 61,701 of record NZ_JAGGZH010000014.1, on the reverse strand, counting down.
CCTCGGAGAAAAGCCCGATGTGATTCTGGGATGTCATGGAGGAGGATCCAACTTCGGTGGAACGATTCTTCCCTTCATACCAGAAAAACTTTCGGGAAGGGATATCAGATTCGTTGCCTGTGAACCAGTTGCCTGCCCCTCCTTGACCAAGGGAAAGTACGATTACGATTTCGGCGATACGGCAGGACTTACTCCCTTGCTCAAGATGTACACACTTGGAAAGGACTTCATCCCTCCGAAAATACACGCAGGTGGTCTCAGATATCATGGATCCGCACCCATAATAGCAAGGCTTGTGAAGGAAGGACTGGTGGAAGCCAGAGCTTTCGATCAGAAGGAAGCGTTCGAAGCAGCGAAACTCTTTGCAAGACTGGAGGGGATAATTCCCGCTCCAGAATCTGCTCACGCCATAGCAGGGGCGATAAGAGAAGCAAAAAAAGCGAAAGATGAAGGAAAAGAACGAGTGATAGTATTCACACTGAGTGGTCACGGACTGCTGGATCTTACAGCGTACGCGTGAGGAGGGGTTCTGTTTGAAAAAGAAACTCCTCTTTTCCGTGTGGCTGAACTCTCTCATCACCATCGCCGAAGTGATAGGAGGACTTATGTCCGGGAGTCTTGCCCTTCTGGGGGACTCCCTCCACAACTTCTCCGACACTATGAGCCTTCTTGCGAGCTTCATAGCCATAAAGATCGGTGAAAGGTCGAAAAACGAGAAGTACACGTTCGGTTACAGGAGAAGCGAAATAATTGTGGCCTTTCTGAATTCCATATCCGTGGTGATAATATCGATACTGATAGTTGTGGAGTCGGTGAGAAGATTGCTGCACCCTACCGTGGTTCACGCGACGGTTCTTCTCTACGTTTCACTGGTGGGGCTTGCTGCCAACCTCTTTTCGGTTTTTCTCCTCCATGAACACAGTAGAGAAAGCATGAACATTCGATCCGCCTACCTCCATCTCATAGCGGATACGTTGTCCTCCATCCTCGTTGTCGCCGGCGCCGTGCTGATGAAGGCCTGGGAGATGTACTGGCTGGATCCTGTGATCGCTGCCGGCATCACGGTGTACATGCTCAAAGAAGCGTACGAGTTACTGAGAGAATCTCTGGAGGTCTTGATGGAAGCATCCCCGAATCTGAGCTTTGAGAGCATAAAAAGGGAGATAGAAGAAATAGAAGGTGTGAAGAATGCGCACCATTTTCATGCCTGGAGAGTCGGAGAAAAGGAAATTCACTTTGAATGTCATGTGGAAGTGGTGGAAAACATGGAATTGAAAGATGCCCAAAGGATTATCGATGAAATCGAAGCACGATTGAGAGAGCACGGTGTCACCCATGTAACCGTTCAGCTGGAATGTGATCGCTGCCAAGGGAGGATGATCTGCAGTTAGAGGCTGAAGACGGGCTTCTCCCTGAGAAGTCTTCGATCACTCGTGAACAATATCACCTGTCTTGTTTCAGCTATCTCCTTCAGTCTCGTCCAGAGAAGTTCTATTTTGTTGTCGTCCAGATCGACAAAGGTGTTATCTATCACAAGAGGAAGATCCATTTTCAAAACACGTGCCACAAAATCCTTCACATGAAACGCCAGAATCTTCAGAGCAGATGTGTTCAGGACTTTTACCACAGGCTTTTCCTGTGGGACGTTGATCGCAACTGTCAGCTGAGGAGAAACGCTGAAGATCATTGACTCACCGAAAAATTCTCTGTAGACTCTACTCAGCTCTGTTGAAAACTCCTTCGTGTAGCTCATCACAAACTCATCGTACTTTTCTCTGAGCCTGCCCTTGAAGGCAGGTATATTTTCGATTGCCTTTTCTATCAAATCGAGTTCCAGTTGCTTTCTTATGAGCTGCTCCGTCAGATCGTACGGTTCTTCAAGAAAGGGAATTTCCAGAGCTTCTAACTCTTTCTGGATATTGTTCACCTTTTCTTCGAGTTTTCTCATCCTTTGATTCGATTCCATCGATTCAACGTTCTCTCTTTGTTCGACGAGTTTCTTCAGCGTGTTTTGAAGATCTTTCTTCTCATCTTTCAGTTCCAGAAGTAACTCTCTCATCTTCAGTTGTTTCAAAAGCTCTTCAACACCTTCCACACCGATCTCGTTCAACACTCTCTCGAACTCGTCTTCCTGCTTCTTTAAGTACTCTATGAGTTCCTCCAGATTTCTTCTTTTTTCGGCGAGGGAAGAAGTAAGGGAGTCTTTCATTATGAGAAGCTCTCTTATCTGATTTTCCACGTTTTCAAGGGCTTTTCCTGGATCACTCCCATATTTTGTGAGAAAAGGAGCGATCTCGAACATCCTCGAATTCATCCGCTTTTTCAGCGCATCTTCCAGCTCATTGGGATCTTCAACACCTGTTACTTCCTTCAATTGTTTCAACACCTGATTTCTTTTCTCCATCAACTTCCTCTTCTGAGAGGAAGTGATGACGAATTCGTTAACCAGATCCTGGAGCACTCTTTTCACTCTGAAGTAGCTCCATATGGAAAGGAAAGCACCGGCAACACCGGCAAATGTCAGGTAAATGAACGGATTTCTCGATGCCAAAAAGATGAAAACAGCAGATACTACCGAAAACGTCAAAAACACACTGACAAGGATCTTGAACACAGAAAGTGACCTGTCCACTCTCTTCATTCTATCTCCCGTTTTCTCCAACCGTTCGTTGACAGCGCTTACCTGCCTTTCTATTTCTTCCAGGGGTCTTTTCAGGCGATCCGAGATTTCGTTCATCTTCACCCTGTGTTCATTCTCAACGAGGTTCATCTGAAGCCTCAAGTTTTCCAGCTTCAACCTGAGTTCTTCAAAACCCTTGCAGGAGAAGTCCTTCAAAATATCCTCTATCTTTTTTCTTGTCTCATCGTATCTTTTTTCTAGCTCTTCTATCTCCCTTCCGAGCTGGTTTCGTCTTTCTCTCAGATAATTCAGCTTCTGAAACAGCTCATAAGCTTGTTCCAGATTCTCCTTCGATGAAACAGCTTGACTCTCGATTTCCCTCAGCTTGGTTTCGACGTCTGAAAGTCTTTTTCCTATCTCCTCGAGTCGGGAGTCGATCGACTGAAGTTGCTGCCTTTTTTCTTCTTCTAATCTTCTTCTTTCCTCATCAAGGAGCCTTTTCTTCTCCAGTAATTCTTCCTCGAGCTTTTTCTTTCTCTCCATCAACAAAAGAACTGTTTTTCTCTTTTCTTTCCATTCCTCAACGGCCGCCTCCAGCTTCGCTATCTCGTTCTTCAACACCCTTTCCTTTTCCATCAGGCCCGAAAAGCTCTCGTTCATCACACGCTCCATTTCTCTTGCACGAGGAAGCTTCTTGTAACTTTCCAGAACAAGAGAAGAAACCTTCCGGGATCCTTCGAGAGTGCTATCCACGTGCTCCGGCAGGAAAGAAGTAAAGAGAAAGGTCTCTGGATCGATCGTTCCCAGCCCGAAACCTATCGTTCCTTCATCGGTCTCCAGGCGTCCACCGAATCTTTTCGAATACCAGGGTCTGTAATCTTCAAGCTCCGGTAGATCCCCCGTAAGGCAGTACCTGATGAAGTTCGCAAGGGTGGTCTTACCCGCAGCATTTCCACCGAAAACGATGTTCAATCCGTCTTTGAAACTCAAAGAAAGATTTTCGAACTTTCCAAATCCCTCAATATGTATCCGTTTGATCTTCATAATTCTTCCCTCACCTCGGCTTCTTCCAGAAGAAGGGCATCCAGCTTTGACCAGTTTCGCTTCTTCAACTCCCTTCCCACAAACCGAACGTTCTTTCTACCCTTCACCTTCTCGTACTCGTGATCCCACAGGATCCCTTTCAAAACAATCAGGGAGTCTTCAGGAAGATCCATCAAATCTTCGTAAACTTCCATCTTTAGAAATTTCACTTTGAAGTGTGAAAGATCGAAACGATTGAATCTTTCCCCATCATACAGAAAACACTCGCATTTCTCATTGAGAGGTGAGGAAGAGAAATCGGGAAAAGAAACGGGAAATTCCCGTTCCACCGGGGCATCCAGGTATTCTACTATTTCGTCGAGTACAATGGAACCCGGTGGAATGAATTCCTTTATGAGCTTCTCCGCCAAAAAGGGATTCACGTTGTCACCGAACAGGTTTATGAAGACGAACTTCTTTCCTCTGAAGAATCTGGTCACATAGTTTAAAAGGTCCATTCTGACCCTATCCACTTCCTCCCTGAAGAAGATCGTTTCATCCGGGTAATCGAAGAACCTCAGATCTTTGATCAAAACGTGTTCCATACTCCTCCCCCTTCAAGGGTTTTTCAAGAAGATTTAAGAAGTTCTTCTCTGGTGATTCAAGCTGGCGTTACAGCGATAAGTTAAATTCTGAATTGCGTGTCCCTCATCCCCCCGATCCCCCCTAGACCCGATCAAGACAAAAGGAAGTATGGGAGGGACGATCGTCCCTCCTTTGTTTTTATCTTGGTATGTAGAGGTTCAGATCTTCCGCTATGTTCTCAAGGCGAGTTTGAGTGACCTGCACGATCTTCGTGGGATGATGGGAGGTTCCTACGCCGAAGACAAGCAAAAAGACTCTCTTTGGGATGCCAACAATCAGTGTTGCATCTCTGGGAATTATAATGTCGTACTCCGTAGCGATTTTTGGTTCCTTGTAGTAGAAGAACCTGTAAGGAGAAAGTCCGGGCTTTACGTCCCTCGAGAAGATGATCTTTTCTCCATCCTTGATGGTGATCCATACGGGGTCGTTTCCCACAACAAAGATGCGGATGTAGCCGGTTGTCGGATCGTCCTCTATCTCGGAGAAAATCCTCTCGAAGTCCACACTGGATTTTTCAAAGTACTCGTAGGCAGTGATGTAACGACTGATTATGGAGTTCGGTTTCAACAACTCCTCCAGCGTCTTCAACCGGTTTTCATAACTGTTGAATCTCGACTGAAACTTCCTTTCAAGCTCTGAGACCCGAGCATCCAATTTTTTGAGAAAAAAGAAGTTGAAAACCGAAAGAACGAAGAAGAGTAAAATAGCCACTACGATCAGAGAAGCAAAAAAAGAGACGAGAAAATCTTTCTTCATCATATCACCCTAGTTCGGAAATCATTCTCTTCACCTTTTGAATCGTATTGTCTACCTTCTTCGGTGAAACCCGAAGTTCCTTTGCTATCTCTTTGTAGGAGTACCCGTCCAGCCATTTGAGAAAGATACTTCTTTCCAACTCTTTCAAATCCTCCAGAACCTTCTCTAGAATTATATCAGAAAAAGCACTCTGAGCGATATCTCGTTCAGTATCTGGTACTTCGAACGGTGAATCGTCCTCTTCCTTTTCCATCGCCTCCACCTTCACAGCATCGGAGAGCATCTTATTTTTCTTCCTGTTCATGTAGGTGAGAAAGGATTTTATTTCAGATTCCACACTTCTCCAGGCAAAAGATGTGAAAGAGCTCTTAGAGCTGTCGTAATAGAAAATGGCCTTTATAAGACCCACCAACCCGTTTTGTATCACATCTTCCTGTTCTGCCCAGCTGGCGAAGTATCGGGAAGATATCTTCACAACCATGGGGTAGTACTTTTCAATGATGAGATCTATCGCCTCTTTGAACCCTGCTTGTGCGTACTCCACCAGCTCTTCCACCCTTTTTCCCCTCAACCTGTACTTCAACATCCTATCCGAGAGACCTCGGATCCAGAGCGTCTCTCAAAGCGTCTCCAACGAAGTTGAACGAGAGTACCGTGATGAAGATGAACAGACCTGGTATGAGGAGCCATGGGTACTTAGTCATGTAGGTGACATTCTGCGCCTGGGCGAGCATCAATCCCCAGCTTGCATCGGGTTCCCTTATACCGAGTCCCAGAAAACTGAGAGCCGCTTCTCCCAGTATGTAACCGGGTATCGCCAGCGTGGCGGCGACTATCAAATAACTCGTCGTGTTGGGTAGAACGTGTCGAAAGAGAATTCTCGTGTCCGGGAAGCCTAGGGCTCTTGCTGCTTCCACGAATTCCCGTTGCTTTATAGAAAGCACCATTCCCCTTATTACCCTGGCTCTGCCTGCCCACCCGATGAAGGAGAGTATGAAAACAAGCAGTATATAGACCTGAGTAGATGGAATGTCCAGAGGAAGCAAAGATCTCAGGAGAATCAGGAGGTAAAAGCCCGGAAGCGACATAATGATCTCGGAGAACCTCATCATGAGTTCGTCAACGAGTCCCCCGTAGTACCCGGATATCCCACCAAAGATCAACGAAAGCACAAAGGTGATGAACATTCCTATGAAGCCGATGGAAAGCGAAATTCTGGAGGCAAACACGAGCCTGCTCCAGATGTCTCTACCGTACTGATCCGCACCCATCAGGTAGAACCTTACATATTCGTTGTTATCGTAGTTGTCCACGCCAAAAAGGTGATACTTGAATGGTATGAGCCAAAAGAGGTAGCCGAGCCTGTGCTTTTTGTCTCCACCCCACGATTCGATGAACCACTTTATCGGGTATATCTTGTAGTCGTAATCGAGAATTTTTCCCATGACCATCTCAATGCCTTCTCCTTTTTTCACGAGCACGGTATTGATCTTTTCTTTGATCACAACCTTCTCTATGTCATCAGAAGAGGACAGTCCCAATCTGAAGCCATATTTCCCAAAGTAGGTGTCCTTTGCAACCGCCGAAGTGGTTTCTATCTCTGCTTCACCCCTCGTTAAGACATCGTCGTCGTATCCGAAAAGGAAGTAATCCACTACCTTAGTGGTGGAGCCAGCGTATTTTCTGGTGCCATCTTTCAAAACAAGATAGTACTCTTCATCCACCATGAAAGAAAAGCCGGTGACACCATCCTTTCCTATCTCGTAACTGATCTGCGATCCAAAAACATCCAGAACGACCCTCTTTGGAAAAAGCATCTCGTAGAACTTTCTTTCGAAAGTGGCTTTGTCCACATAACTTACAGTCGGAAGCACATAAGCCCCAACGCGTTTTCCTTTGTACTCCCTGTGCACCTTGGTCAGCGGGGCAAAGGAATGCTTCAGTGACTGCTCATAGGGGTGGTAAGGAGAGAGAAAATCGGCAAACAAAGCCATGAGGTAGAGAGCTATAAGGACGTAGAGTCCAAACATACCGAGTCTGTTTCTTTTGAAAGCCCTCCAGATGAGCTCTCTTCTGGTCAGTACTTTTTCCTTAAACTCTATTTCACTGTTTTCAACAGGGATCGCTTTCTCTTCGGCCATGACGATTCCTCCTTCACTCGAATCTAACTCTTGGATCCACCGCGGCAAGAAGTATGTCGGCGATGAGATTTCCCACGACCAGCATGATAGCACTGATCACAGCAGATGCCATGACTATGTAGATATCCTGCTGAAGAAGAGCCTGATAGATGAGCCTACCCATACCGGGCCATGCAAATATGTTCTCTATGATGACCGCTCCTCCAAGGACGTTGGAAATACTGAAACCAAGAAAGGTGATCATAGGGTTGATGGCGTTCCTCAAGGCGTGCTTGTATATGACCACACGTTCTGGCATTCCTTTCGCACGGGCAAATTCCACGTAGTCTTCGTTCAACACGTCTAGGAGACTTCCTCTCATGTACCTCATCAAAGAAGCAAAACCACCAAAACCAAGGGCGATCGTAGGAAGTACCAGGTGCGATGCGATATCTTTGAATCTTTCCCAAGTTGTCATCTCGCTGTGGTTCACCGACACCATACCGGCGATCGGGAACCACCCTGTCTTCGCTGCTATGTAGAGAAGGAGTATGGCAAGAAAGAACCCAGGAAGAGCGATTCCACTGAAGGCAATAACGGTGAGAATCTTGTCCCAGATGGAGTATTTCTTCAACGCAGAAAAAACACCAACTATTATACCCAGCACCCACTGGAAGGCAAGCGAAGAAACAGACAGTATTACCGTGGCAAAGACCCTCTCCCAGATCAGAGTAGAAACGGGTCTTCTGTAGTAAAAGGAATATCCAAAGTCACCTTTCAGAACATTCTTCAACCATATCCCGTACTGAACGATCCAAGGTTTGTCCAGACCAAGCTCTTTTTCCATCTTCTCAAGGAACTGTTGCGAGACGGAAGGATCCAGACGATACATGTCTAAGAAGTTTCCCGGTGCCGCCTGCATGATGATGAAGACGAGAAAGGAAATGATCAGAAGCTCCGGTAACATGATGATCAATCTGCGAGCGATGTACTTGAGCAAGCAAGATCACCTCTTCGCCCGGGATTTGGAAAAGGAGGGGGAACCCCCTCCGCAACAGATCACTGTTCTTTCCAGATACAATCGTGGTTCCAACCCCACATTCCACCGAATGCGGTGGGTTCGAGGTTGTGAAGCTTGTTGCTGTACGCATACAGATATAGCTGCTGGGTGGTGTAGATGAGCGGCAGGTGTTCAGAAACCAGTCTCTGGAACTCCCTGAACATGTCCACAACTTTCTGCTGGTCGAGGACTTTCACATTCTCCTCGAAGATCCTGTCGATTTCCTTTTCCCAATCGGGCAAGTAATAGTCGTTCGGATCTACGAAGTTTTTGACATCGGGATGGTAGTTCCAGAAGTGAAGCGCTCCCTTTATTTTCCACACGTTTGCTCCGCTCTGTGGTTCGTCAGATCCCGTGAGTCCTATTATGACGGCCTCCCAATCACCGTTCACAACGAGTTTCTGAACGAGTGTGTTGAAGTCTATAGGAGCAAACGTCACATCCATTCCGAGTTTCTTAAGCGCTTCTGTTATGATGTTGCCCATTCCCTCGCGGATCTGGTTTCCGGCGTTAGTCATGATGATGAACTTCACTGGATTTCCTTCGCTGTCAAGGAGCTGGCCGTTTTCGTCCCACTTGAATCCACCGAGTTTGAGCATCGTTCTTGCAAGATCGAGGTTGTACGGATACTTTCTGAGAACGGACTCATCGTAGTAGACGGTTGCCGCCTGGCTGATCGGGCCCCACTGCTCAACGGCGAGGCCGTTGTAGAGCGTGTCAATCATAGATTGTTTGTCGATGGCGTAAGCCACTGCCCTTCTGAAAAACTCGTTTCTGAACCACTTTCTCTTCACGGGATCTGGAGTGTTCCAGTTGAAGGTAATGAAGGTGGTACCGAAGTTGGGACCTCCTACACCAACAACCCAACCTTTCTCCTGGGCCATGGCCTTGAGTTCGGCGTACTCCGTTCCGCGCGGGCCATACACGTCGACTTCTCCATTCTCGAATGCAAGTCTCTGAGCATCCTGAGTTGGGATGATCTTGAAGATGATACCGTCGAGGTACGGAAGCTGCTTTCCATCTTTGTCGTGTTTCCAATAATAGGGGTTCTTCACGAATTTTACGTACTGATCTGGTACATATTCAACCGGGATGAACGGACCGAGTCCCACGATTTCCCCCTTGTTTATAGCATCAACTGTCCAGAACTCTTTGAACTTTCCTTCCTTCACATAAGATTCTGCGAGGTGTTTTGGGAAAATGGGTATTCCTCCAATGTACCTCACGGCAAGTCTATATGGTTCTTTTAGAGTTGTTTTTACCGTGTAATCATCAATTTTTTCTGCAACGGGCCAGTTATCGCCAAAAGCGTCTTGTGTGTCGTTTGGAATATCTGGGTTGAAATATATGTCGTTGATTGTAAACACCACATCTTCTGCTGTGAACGGTGTTCCGTCGCTCCATTTGACCCCTTTTCTCAGATGCCAGATGATTTCCATGCTACCGTCTTCATTTTGCTTGAGCTCCCAGCTTTCTGCAAGAGCAGGATGTATCCTCGCGTGGTTGTCGAGTTCTATCATGGAAGCCATGAATCTTCCAATAACATCTGTGGAACTTGTCTCCTGCGCTACCACATCGTTACACGTTCTGGGACCGGAGAGTGTTGGCACGACGAGAAATCCCCCGTACTGTCCTGTGGCTTCTGCTCCAATGTAGGTTTCGAACTGAGCGAACGGCGAAAGTTTTGCAAACAGTGCAACAGCAAAAATCAGCACGAAAACACCAAAGAGTTTACGCATGTACACACACCTCCTTTATGATGAGTGTAAATGACAAGCTACCCAGTGGTTCGGTGAGACCTCTTTCATGACAGGATACTCTCTTTCGCACACAGGCATCTTGTAAGGGCACCTTGGATGGAAGAAGCATCCCGTAGGTCTGTTTATGGGACTGGGTACGCTTCCCCTGAGTATGATTCGTTTTCTTGTGCGCTCGACCTTTGGATCTGGTACCGGAACAGCAGATAACAGTGCCTGGGTATAAGGATGCAGGGGATTGTCGAAGATTTCGTCCGTGTCACCCATTTCCACGATCCTTCCAAGGTACATGATACCCACTTCGTGGCTTATGAATCTCACAAGTCCAAGGTCGTGTGATATGAAGAGGTAGGTAAAGCCGTTCTCGTCCTGGAGCTTGAGAAACAAGTTTATGACCTGTGCCTGAACGGAAACGTCCAGAGAGGCTGTTGGTTCGTCGAGAATCACTATTTCTGGGTTTATAGAGATAGCCCTCGCGATGGCGATCCTCTGTCTCTGCCCGCCGCTGAACTGGTGAGGATACCTTTCCAGATGGTAGTCCTTGAGGCCGACACTGAGAAGAAGTTCTCTTGCCATGTCAATGGCTTCTTCGCGTGTCTTCGCAAGACCGTGGAAGAGGATGGGTTCTGTCAGTATGTCTCCAACCGTCATCCTGGGATTCAAAGAGCTCATGGGATCCTGAAAGACGATCTGTATCTTCCTTCTGAATTTCATTCTCTTCTCCTCTAGGTCTTCGAGCAGGGCTCGATAAAATCTATTCTCGTCTTCTTTTGCCTTTTTGAAAAAGATCTCCGCATACCTTTTGTCAACATCCTCCAGAGTGTTTATTATCTCATCGGGCGAAAGGGAAATTTTCATCTTACGAAATATATCGACGTAGGTCGTCTTCAAATAAGAAATTGCCTCTTTCGTGTTCATGAAGTAGTAAGTGGTATCATCACCGTCGACGATAACACGACCGGCGGTTGGATTTGTGAGACGGAGCACCGTCTTTGCGGTGGTTGTCTTTCCACAGCCAGACTCACCAACAAGGGCGAAGGTCTTTCCTTTCTCTACGGCAAAAGAAACATCATCAACCGCCTTCACATAGTTGACGATTCTTTTCACTAAAAAACCCTTTCTGATCGGGAAATATTTCTTCAAGCTCAACACTTCCAGTGTTTTCACCTTGAACAACTCCTTTTCACACGATGAGTGTATAGCCCAAACTGTCAACCACCGCTTTTATCTGTTCCTTGGAAATCGTTTCATCATCGTAATCCACACCAACAACCTCAGCCGCCATCTCGTAATCTACTTTGAACACTCCGTCGAGCTCTTCGATGGCGTTCTTTACTTTTCTGTAGTCCTCTTCTGTCCTTGCTCCTTTCAGCATGAAGTAATTCAATCTTCTCAACTCCCATACCTCCCTTCCAGCTTCATACCTTCCTCTATCAACCTTCCGTTCTTGAGTTCCCAGAAAGTGAGTTTCCTTTTCCCGGGAAGTTGCAGGTACTTTACCTTCACTCTTCCCCTGGCGGTTCCTATCCAGGCACCTTCTCTATCTATATAGTGTATCAAACCTGGTTCATCATCCGAACAATCTACAGCCATCGCTCCAAATAATTTTACTTCTTTTTCATTCAAAAAAGCCCTTGCCCCGGGTTTGGAATCGTATGCTCTGATCTTGTTTTTCACCATTTCGGCATCCTTTGAAAAATCGATAACCAGGTCTTCTTTCTTTATGAGAGGAGCGTAGGTTGCCCGTACGTGATCCTGTTCTTTCAGATCTACTTTGCCCTTTTCTAGCTTTTCGAGAAACTCGAGCACCATCTCTTTCGAAAGCTCTATCAGCTTCTTCTCCAGTTGGTCGAACGTTTCAAAAGGATCTATGTCCACTTCCCTCTGAAGAGCTATGGGACCTGCGTCGAGTTCTTTCACCATTCTGTAGATGGTAACACCTGTTTTCTTTTCACCGTTTTCGAGAACTCTCTGTATCGGAGAAGCTCCCCTGTACTTTGGTAGAAGAGAGGGATGAACGTTGTAGCAACCGCGTTTTGGTAGCGAAAGCACCCTCCCACCCAGCATCTTCCCGTAGGAAGCGACCACCAGGACATCCGGATTCACAGAGCGGAGAAACTCCAGAGATTCTTCTCTGTTTATCGACTCCGGCTGAATGCAAGGAAGCTCCAGCTTTTTCGCAGCGACCTTAACCGGGGTGGGAAGTGTTTTTCTTCCACGCCCTTTCGGTTTGTCTGGTTGTGTTATGACACCGACGATGTTAATGCCACTCTCCACCATGTGTTTCAAGATCTCCGCTGCGAATTCCGGTGTCCCTACGAAAACCACCTTCAAGATGCCACCTTCCCTTTCAACAGCTCAAGGATTTCTTTGTCGGCTTTCACTGTGACAAGAACGTACTCATCCCGATAGTCCTCGCCCAATATCTCCAATCTATCCTTCAGGGCGTAAACCAGTCCTATCTTTTCTATGGGAATTTTCAGGGTCTCTTGAACATCTCTCTGACTCAAGATCTCCTCCAGCTTCTCCAAAAGATGATCGAGTCCTGCTTTTTTCTCTGCCGAGATGAACAGGGCCTCAGGATGTTTCCTTTTCAACATTTCTATTCTGTCTCTGGGACAAAGATCGATCTTGTTGAAAGCAAGGATCCTCGGCATTCTGTCTGCTCCGATCTCTTCCAGCACTTTCTCTGAGGCCTTCATTTTCTCTTCGGCATACGGATCGGATGCGTCTACAAGGTGTACCAGAACATCCGAGTATTTCACCTCTTCCAGAGTTGCCCTGAACGCGCTCACAATTGTGTGGGGAAGTTTCTTTATGAATCCCACAGTGTCACTCATCAGGATGAGTCTTCCACTTTTCAGTCTCAAACGTCTCGTCACCGGTTCGAGTGTAGCAAAGAGCTTGTCCGCAATGTAGACATCGCTCTCTGTGAGTGATTTGAGGAGGGTGGATTTTCCCGCGTTGGTGTAACCTACAATGGACACGTGGGGAATTTTCTTTTCCAGTCTCTGTTTTCTTTGAATCTCCCTCTCTTTTTCTATCTCCCTCAGTCTCTTTCTCAGCTGTGAAATGCGGTTTTTAATGTGTCTTCTCAAAACTTCGAGCAAGGGTTCACCGGGACCCCTCGTTCCAATACCACCACCAAGTCTCGAGAGTTCCTCACCTTTCCCAACCAGTCTTGGTAACTCGTAGAGAAGACTTGCCATCTCCACTTGAAGCTTTCCTTCCTCGCTGGTTGCATGACGTGCGAAGATCTCGAGGATCACCTGGGTTCTATCCAGCACTTCCATTTCCAAGTATTCCCGTACGTTTTTCGACTGAACCGGCGTGATCTCATCGTCTACCACAACGAGATCTGCCTCACAAAACTTCATTATCTCTTTGAGTTTCCGCAATTTTCCCTTCCCAAAGTAGGTGGCAGGGTCAGGTTTTGCTCTCTTTTGCCACAACCATTCGACAACCTCCACTCCAAGAGTGCGGCACAACCCTTTCATTTCTTCGAGGGATTCTTTTATTCTCTCCTCGTCCCTCCCAACGGCAACGACGATCGCTTTTTTTCCTTCAAGATCCCTGGTTTTCAGAGGTTTCAGCCTCCTTCGTTGGTTCCTGTTTTCTGGGCATCAACATAACATAGGATGAAGGTATGATAGTACTGATGGCATGTTTGTAGATGAGACTCTGCTGGTTTCCACTCTCCAGAAGAACCGTGTAGCTGTCAAAAGATCTGATGAACCCCTTTGTTTGAAAACCGTTCACCAAGTATACCTTCACCTCGATTTTGTTGACCCTGAGGTGGTTCAGAAATCTGTCTTGAAGGTTGAACTTTTCTGCCAAGGTGAACTCCCCCCTCAATGTGAGATTCAAATATAGATTATTATAGATTATACCGAAAAGTTCTTCATTATCAGCTCTTTGAGAGTCCTCTTTAACTCTTCTCTGTTCATGAAAGTTAAATTGTACCACACGGCACTTTCGTACCTCTTAAACCAGATAATCTGTCTTCTTGCAAAATGCCTCGTGTTCCTCTTTATAAGATGAACCATCTTTTCGAAATCGTACTTTCCCTCCAGGTATTCGATCACCTCTTTGTAGCCTATGGTCTTCATCGAATTGAGGTTCTTCGAGTATCCCATTTCCAGAAGTTTCTTCACCTCGTCTATGAAACCTATTTCAATCATCTTGTCCACCCTTTTGTTTATCCTGTCGTAAAGATCGTATCTTTCCCTTGTCAACACTATTATGAAGAACCTGTCGTCTCCCCTCGCCTCTTTTTGAAGCTCGGATATCCTCTTTCCCGTTTTCATGTAAACCTCGAGCGCTCTGATGGTCCTTTTGAGATCGTTCGGATGAATGCGCGTTGCCGCTTCCGGGTCGAATTCTTCGAGCATCTTCCTCAGGATCCCTGGTTCTCTCTTTTCAAGCTCCCTCAGTTCCTTTCTTATGTTCTCGTCTGCAGGCACCCCTTCGAATATACCCCTCACGAGGGCATCTGCATAAAGCCCCGTCCCACCCACGTAGACAGGTATCTTTCCACGCCTGAGGATATCCTCCACAGTTTTCAACGAGTCTTCTCTGTAAAGAAACGCGTTGTAGTACTTATCGGGATCCAGTATGTCGATCATGTGGTGATGTACCCTTTCTCTCTGCTCCGGTGTTGGCTTGGCCGTTCCTATGTCCATGTAGCGGTAGATTTGCCTTGAGTCCATCGATACAATCTCCGCGTTTATCTCCTCACACACTTCTACCATAAGGTCCGTTTTCCCAACGGCGGTGGGGCCTCCTATTATGGCTATCTTCATTGCTTGTAGATCACCCCGTACATAACACCACTTTTTCTGGAACCCTTCAGTTCGTCCATACTGATCCTTTTGAAGAGGGAGTCCTTGATGTGGCTCTTCAAAATGACCTTCTTCCTGGCAATTCTGAGCATCTCTTTCACATCATCCTCGTTCACCGTGCCGTACACTGCAAAGGGCCTGAGGGGATTCATAGCGGAAGACGCATACACCGGATTCTCGAACATGGGATCACAATACACCACGTCGAAAGAGTTATCGGGTTGTTCTTTGACGTATCTCTTGAAATCCGTGTGGTAGAGTTCTATTCTCTTCAGAGCCTCTTTCAACCATTTTATGTCTGTTTCAAAATGCTTCATACCGTACTTCACCACGGTGTATATGTGAACAGATCCCTCCAGACCAATCACTTTCCCTTTGGGAAGGAAAGCGGCCATGAGGATCGCCTCACTTCCAAGACCGAATGTTGTGTCCAGAACCACCTCGTTTCCTTCCGGCTGGAGGGTCTCTATCAGGTAGTCTCTCTGTCCGTTTCTTATATTTCTCATGCGAAGGATGGCAGCGGATGGATGAAAGAAAAACTCGCCGCCAGGCCATTTTATCGAAAGTCTGCTCTTTTCCACCACGTAATAGAAGTCTACCTCAATTTCCTTCAGGCGTCTTCTTGGAATGTAATCCGTTCCGAGCTTCTCAGCGAGCTCTCTGGCCTGTATCACCTGATCTTTGCTTGGTTTGTGGGACGTTGTGACTACGAACCGCTTCATCCTCTATCACCTCTAGAAGCCTTTCGTTCAGATCTCGCTGTTCTTCGATCTTTTCCTTCAAAGTCTCGTATTCTTTTAAGAGTTGTTGGTGCTTTGCCACCACTACCTGGTAGTTGTGATAACTCATAAAGAAGACGAACATCATGAAGAACAAAAGTGTCAGAAGCCCCAGATTCAGTTTTAACGTTCTTTTTCTTCGAGGCCTTATCTTAGAACGTGACCTCGTAATTTTCCCTCCCTTCCTCTATGGTGAGAGAGGTTGGCTCACTGTTGAAAGAAACATCCACACCATAACTTCCATCTGGCCGAGGTAGATAGAAAAGAAACTCTCCGTCGCAAACAGGAACCTTCATCACGTAGTCTTCGAAGCTTAAAGTCACGACGCTTCCTTCGTTGCTGAGTTCCCCATACACTTCCACAGGATCTTCCACGGCGAACGCCCTTTTGTTTTCAAGATCCAAGAGAAGATAAGCGTTGTCTTCGAGAATTGTAGAGGTGGAAAGTCCCGCACTTTCATGAAAAAGCACCATCGGGGTTGTCGTAAAACTGACCATCTCTTCGTCGATCGTTGCTTCCACGGTGAGAACGAGACTCGCTGTGTCAAAGGGTATATCCACCGTGGTGAAATAAGCACCTTTTTCTCCCAGAATTCTTTCCAGCGTATTCTCTTTTCCGTTCACAGACACAATGCTTTTCAGATCCACAGTGTCATCAGTTCCCACGTTGAACAGGTAAAGGTACAGATCTGCCTTGCTCGGGCCGATGAGGCTGCAGCCTGTAACGAGCAGGAGGATCAGCAGAAAAGGAAGAACCCTCAACTTTTCCCTCCTCACAGTATGTAAGCACTCAGATCTTCATCCTGAACAATTCTCTCAAGCCTTCTTCTCACATATTCTGCGTCTATGATCACCTTTTTTTCTGGGATGTCCGGTGCTTCAAAGGATACCTCCTCGAGGACTTTCTCTGCAACGGTGTACAGTCTTCTTGCACCGATATTTTCGAGCCTCTGGTTGAGCTGGTAGGCAATCCTTGCCATCTCTCTAACGCCGTCGTCGGTGAAAGTAAGTTCCACACCCTCCGTCGAAAGGAGTGCCTGATACTGTTTTATAATGGCATTCTCCGGTTCTTTCAGTATCCTCACGAAGTCTTCCTCGGTGAGTGGTGAGAGTTCCACACGTATCGGAAAACGCCCCTGGAGTTCTGGTATGAGGTCGGATGGTCTTGAGACATGAAAAGCTCCCGCTGCTATGAAGAGAATGTAGTCCGTCCTCACAGGTCCGTACTTCGTCATGATCGTGGTACCTTCAACGATCGGCAACAAATCTCTCTGAACGCCCTGTCTGGAGACATCAGGACCGGAAGCACCCTCTTTTCCTGCTATCTTGTCTATCTCATCTATGAAGATAATACCCCTGTTCTGCGCTCTGTCCAGTGCCTCTTGGATTACCTTGTCCATGTCTATGAGCTTTTCCGCTTCCATGGGAAGAAGGACTTTCCTCGCCTCCGAAACTTTCATTCTCCTCTTTTTCTTTTTCTTCGGGAACATTCCGCTGAACATGTTCGATATTTCTATTCCCAGATCTTCCATGCCGGGTCCGAAGATACCCATGAAGGGGGAAACCGTTTCTTCGATCTCCACCTCTATTTCTTCGTCTTCCAGCTCGCCTCTTCGGAGTCTCTCCCGCATTTCTTCTCTTTTTACTCTGAACCTTCGTCTGTCTTCCGGTGTAAATTGTTGCTGCTGACCACCTGTGATTAGATTTATGAAGGGGTTGGTAATCACTGGTGTGGTTTTCGACTCGGGAACAAGGGCGTCCAGTATCCTCTCTTCCACCAACTCTTCCGCCTGTTTTTCCACTTCTCTTATCTTCTCCTGCTTTACCATGTTGACGCTGATCTCGACCAGATCCCTTATCATGGAGTCCACGTTTTTCCCCACGTATCCTACTTCTGTGAATCTTGTGGCCTCAACTTTCAGGAATGGAGAACCCGAGAGCTGAGCCAGCCTTCGAGCGATCTCCGTTTTCCCAACACCTGTGGGTCCGATCATCAGTATATTCTTCGGCAGGACTTCCTTTCTCCATTCTTCGGGAAGCTTTTGTCTTCTTATTCTGTTTCGAACGGCAATTGCGACTGCTTTTTTCGCCTCCTGCTGACCAACGATGTATTTATCGAGCTCCCGAACAATTTCTTTTGGGGTCATCTCGTCGAAACTCTTCATAAGAACACCTCCTAGATTTCTTCTATCACGATGTTCTGGTTCGTGTAAATGCAGATCTCCCCAGCTATCATCATGGCCTTTTCTACGATCTCCCTTGCGGAGAGATCTGTGTTTCTGAGCAGGGCCTTCGCAGCGGCGAGTGCATAAGGCCCTCCGGAGCCTATGGCGGCTGCGTCGTCATCAGGTTGAATGACCTCACCGTTCCCAGAGATGATGAAGGTGTTATCCCTGTCGGCTACAAGAAGGAGTGCTTCGAGTCTCCTCAAAACTCTATCGGTTCTCCAGTCCTTTGCAAGTTCAACCGCCGCTTTCATGAGGTTTCCACTCCACTCTCTCAGCTTCGCCTCAAATCTATCGAATAACGTCATGGCATCCGCCACTGATCCTGCAAACCCGGCGAGCACCTTCCCTTCACCGAGCTTTCTCACCTTTCTTGCGTTTCCCTTCAAAACAGTGGAACCGAGTGTCACCTGTCCATCCCCGCCCATTACGACCTTTCCATTTCTTTTCACTACGAGAATCGTTGTACCGTGGAATTTCATGTTCTGCACCTCCTCAAGTTATTTTAACTCAATTCTTTGAATAAAGGAAATGGTATCATTTTAAATAAGGGGGTGCGAACTTGAAGGTAGGCATTGCACTGAGTGGTGGTGTGGACAGCGCAGTGGCCCTCTACCTTTTGCTCAAAGAAGGGCACGAGGTGAAGGCATTTCACATGAAAACGAAAGATGATGAGTTCTTCATAAGAAAAGAAATAAAAAAGAAGGTGTGCTGCAGTCCCTCGGACACAGCGGACGCAATCAGGATCGCTCACTCTCTGGGGGTGGAGATAGAGATCGTCGACGTGAGGGAAATTTTCAGGGAAAAGGTGATCAAACCCTTCAAAGCAGACCTGCTCAGGGGACTCACCCCCAATCCCTGTGTCCACTGCAACAGGTACGTGAAATTCGGCTATTTCATGGACTACGTTCTGTCGCAGGGATTCGATGCTTTTGCAAGCGGGCACTACGTACGTGTTGAGTTCAGTGACAGGTACGGAAAAAAGGTTCTAAAGAAAGGCATAGATAAGAAGAAAGACCAGTCGTATTTTCTTGCCAGGATAGAACCCTGGAGAATAGAAAAACTCCTCTTTCCGAATGGCAACCACACGAAGGAAGAGATAAGAAAAATCGCCGAAGAAGCAGGGATTCACGTGGCGAAAAAACAGGAAAGTCAGGACGTATGTTTCATACCCGATGGGAATCTGGAGAACTTTCTAGAAGAGGAAGGAATTAAGCTCACAGAAGGAAGGGTCATCACGATGGGTGAAGAGATCGTCGGAACTCATCTGGGTTATCCACTCTATACGATCGGACAGAGAAGGGGGATGAAGATAGAAAAGTTTGGCAGAAGATTCTATGTGAAGGAAAAGATACCAGAGGAAAACCTTCTGGTGGTATCGGAACTTGAAGGTGTCTTCTTCTCCGGACTGGTTGCCATCGATCCTGTCTGGCACGTTGATGTTCCAGAGAAGTTCAGGTGTGTCTGCAGGGTGAGAAAGAAGGCGGAAGAAGCTCCTGCAATCGTCAAGGTGAAAGATGGTGAGGTGGAGGTCAGTTTCGAGAAGAAGGTCTTCGCGGTGACTCCCGGACAGATCGCTGCTTTCTACGATGAAGACACACTTCTTGGAGGAGCGATCATAAAGGAGGGAATTTCATGAGAAGCATCGTACAGAACAAGGTCGAAGAGTGCCTCGAGATCCTGAGATGGGACAGGACGAAATGGGCTGATTTCTGGGAGAGTTTGAGAAAAAAGTTCGGCCCCATCGTACCGAACTACGAAAAGGTCCTCAGACTCAGTGACGAGGAGGTCAAAAAGATTCTCTGGAACACGGAGAGGCGGGAGCTGGACAGGTTCAAATGGGAATGGCTCGATGTTTCTCGAAACAAGAAAGTGGAGTGTGCGGAGTCTCTCTCCGAAAGAGCAGAATTCCTCGAGCTGAAAAGAGAGGACTTTTCCGTGTTTCTGATGGCGCTCCTTGGAAAAACAGATTGGATGGTCGTTGATGGAGAAAAAGAGAAGATCGTTTTGATAGACGTCTTTTCTCTCTGGAGAAAGGGGCTGCTCAAAGAGCTTTCGCTAGCAACCCTTCAGGCGGCGATCGGCTTCAGGAAGGGGGAAAACGTGGGAAACTACGGAGGAAAGAAAGCGTACTTCAACTCACTTCTGAAAAAGGTGGAAGAGATCCTGAGTGAAGGAAAAGAGACCCTTAAGGATCTGTGTGAATTTTTGAGAAATCACGTTTCTTACTACGACTGGGTTGGGTTCTACTTTGTTGAGGATGGTAAACTGAAGCTCGGACCCTTCGTGGGTGAACCCACAGAGCATGTGGAGATTCCGTTCGGAATAGGTGTATGCGGACAGGCCGCAGAGAGAAAGGAAACGTTCGTTGTCCAAGATGTGACCAGGGAGACGAACTATTTGTCCTGCAGTCCGAAAACAAAGGCGGAGATAGTGGTACCCGTGTTCAAAAACGGAGAGATTGTGGGAGAACTGGACATAGACTCGTACAGTCCCTCTCCATTCTCCGAGGAGGACAGAAGGTTTCTCGAGAGGATATGTGAACTCGTATCCAAAGTGGTGTGAGGGGAGCTCTCACACCACTCTCTTGAAATGCTCGATCGATCTGTCCCAGGTCTTTTCCGCATCGTTCGGGAAGTAACATGCTGGAAGTTCACCACGCTGCCTGTGGTAGTGCATACACTCACAACAAATTCCCTTCCTTGGACAACCCGGGTAGGAACAGTTACAGTAGGACAGGTTCCTTTCTTTGTTCGGACAGGTTTTCACGGTTTCACCTCCAGATTCTTCGTGATTCGATCGTCTGTGTCGAGGAATTCGTTGATTTCCTTCGAAAGTCTGATAACCAGGTACAACCAGTACACACCGAGCGTGAACATAGTCAGTAAAAGGACAAAAAGGACGTTTCTCTCCCTGATGATGGGTCGGTATTCCACACCGAACAGCGTGCGGTAGAGGTACGCCTTCTCTTCTTGAAGTTTCTTGATCGCCTCGAAGAGAAAGTGCAAAAAGACTACAAAGAGTACCACCTGAAACAACGAAAACATCCACATTCCTGGGAAAAGAAAGTTGAGAAACCAGCAGGCAACAAAGGCAAAATATGTCCAGTCTGGAACGATCGGTTTTCCTTTCAAATCAAGAGCATGGCTTTCTGCCAACTTCTGCGTTTTCAAGGCATTTTCATTCAGCAAAGCAGCCCATTGCCTGTAGACTACAAGGAGAGAAAAAGAAGAGACAATTGAGAAAAAGAATACCGTGATACCAAGGGCATGGCTTGGCCTTCCAGCGGCGATCCCTCTGTAATATTTTATCAACAGCATGGTGCTTGCAATCGAGAAGATCACGCCGATCCAAGCGAGGTTCACGTTCACCCTTTTCAATTTTTATCCCTCCAGTACAGAATGAAATCATCCCAGCTGCTATCTCTTGTAAAATCACTCAGGGCGGAAAAGTCGTCCCAGTATTCTGGATTCTTCACATTTTCCGGCAGATACACGAGAAGATCTGTGTAGTCTTCCGGTGTTCCAAAGACTCTGGCAGAAACAACAGCATCATAGAGCTTTTCTCCGTAATCTCTGAGTGTTCCATCTGAAGACTCCCGAAGTGCCGTCGCGAAACTTCCAAACTCTATGAGCTCGGTGCTGGAACTTCCTGCTGTTCTCCTTTCGACGCTGAAACTCCACGGTGATACTTCATTATCCATCATATATTGAGAAATACTATTCAACCAGTACATGACTTCCTCTAGCTTCGAAGTGTCCCAGACACTCAAAGAGAAATCTTCCCCGTACATCTCGTGGTACTTTTGAACGATTCTGTAAAGCAACAAAGAAAGATCTTTCACTCCTCTCAACGCCGTGTAATTCCAGCCCGCCGCTGGCACTTCTTTGGAGGAAACTACGATGTAGTCTGCACAATCCTTGAGCACCCAGAGAATCTCAAAGGTTCCCATCAGGCAGGCATCAAAACCAAGGACCGTGACAGGAGAATTTCTTAAAACACTCTTTATCTCTCCTACCGAGAGAAAAGCTCTGTTCGTTTCGTCGTAAGCCACACCCTTTGTTCTCGCCTGCGCTTCGCCACGCCACCAGTCTCCATGATTCCAGATCACGAGGAAGGAAAGGTCGCTCCCCTGGTATTTGTTCAAGAACGAGGAGAGAGCACCTGGATCCCCAGAGTTTATCTCATTGAACGTTTTCAAAGGGATCAGATCACCTTCCACACGATAGAGGGTATCCGGAGAAGATGCAAAGTCCACCATCGCAAAAACATCTATCCATGATGGATTTTCCTTCATCTCTTCCAGATCTTGACCTATGTAATCCTCCAGATTGTTGTCTGCGGCCATCCAGACGAGAAAAGAGAGCGTGCGGTTGGGAACAAAGACACAGCTGAAGAGCAGAAGAAACAGACTACCAGTTAAGATAATCGAACTTCTTCCCTTGATATGTATCTCTCCTTTCAAGTTCTTTCTCTATCATGTTGATGGTCTCTATTTTACTCTTTCCCCAGTTTCCAAATATTGTGCCTTCTTTCGGCGGATCGGCGACCAGTCTGTGAATGACCACCTTCGGTGATAGATATTCAAGAAATGTGATCACCCTTTCCACGTACTCTTCCTGACTGCAGATCTTTACCTCCCCCTTTCTGTACATCTCCGCAAGTTTCGTTCCTTCCACCACGTACAGGGAATGAAGTTTCACACCGTCCACGTCCAGGGCAGAAAGTACCTTCGCCGTTTCCACTACATCTTCCATATCATCCCAGGGCAGGTTCAGTATCACGTGGACGACGAGTTCAAACCCTCTTTTTTTCACTCGCACAGCCGCGTCGATGAACTCCGCAAGTGTGTGACCTCTGTTTATTCTCTTCAGGGTCCTGTAGTTCACCGTCTGAAGCCCGAGCTCAACGGAAACATCCACACGCTTTTTGAACTCTTCGAGGAGATCCAGCACCTCTTCGGGGACAAGATCGGGCCTTGTAGAGATGGAAAGCTGAACTATGCTATCGTCCACCAGCGCTTCTTCGTATTTCTTTCTGAGTTCCTCGGTGGGTGCGTACGTGTTGCTGAACGCCTGGAAGTAGGCTATGAACTTTTTGATACCTCTCTTTTCGAATCGCTCCTTCATTCTGAGTACCTGCTCTCTGATGGGAAGATTCATGAGCGTAGTGAACCCACTCCCGGTGGCGTCGCAGTAGATACAGCCACCTTTTCCCTTCGTTCCGTCTCTGTTTGGACAGGAAAATCCTCCGAAGATCACGATCCTCTGAACTCTTTCTCCGTATCTTTCTTTCAGATACTCGCTGAGCTTCCTGTAGCGCACAACCTTCCCTCCTCAGTTCTTATGATACAATAGTTTCAAAAGAACCAGCGCTCGAGGAGGAGATCGGCCTTGCGAATGAAACAGCTGTACGCTCCTACACTCAAAGAAACCCCGTCCGACGTGGAAACGGTGAGTCATGAGTACCTTCTGCGGGGAGGATTCATCAGAAAGGTGGCCGCCGGAATATACACCTACCTCCCTCTTGGAAGAAGGGTACTTCTCAAGATAGAAAATATCGTCCGTGAAGAGATGAACAGGATAGGGGCACAGGAGATCCTGATGCCCATACTCCAACCTGCTGAGTTGTGGAAGAAATCGGGAAGATGGGACGATTATGGCCCGGAGATGATGAAGCTCAAGGACAGACACGACAGGGATTTCACGCTTGGACCTACGCACGAAGAAATCGTGACAGACCTTGTGAAAAACGAGCTTCGCTCTTACAGACAACTCCCTCTCGTCGTCTACCAGATAGCGAATAAGTACAGAGACGAGATAAGGCCCAGGTTCGGACTCCTCAGGGCCAGAGAGTTCATCATGAAAGACGCTTACAGTTTTCATTCGAGCTGGGAATCACTCGACGAGACTTATGAGCGTTTCAAAGAGGCTTACTCGAGGATCATGGAGAGACTTGGTGTGAGGTACATGGTCATAGAGGCGGAAACAGGTACCATAGGAGGAAACGCTTCACACGAGTTCGTTGTCCCCGCGAAGATAGGTGAGACGAACGTGCTCTATTGTGAAAAGTGCGGATATCAGGTGAGCGACGAAAAAGCCGAGTACAAAGGCGAGTATCCCCAGGATGACGAACCGGAAAAGGCACTCGAAAAAGTTTCTACACCCGACGTGAAGAGAATAGAAGAAGTATCCGAATTTCTCGGTATATCCCCCACCAGGATAGTCAAATCCCTTCTTTTCAAGGGAAGAGACGGATACGTGATGGCTCTTATAAGGGGCGACCTGGAGTTGAACGAAGCGAAACTCAAGGCTCATCTGAGAGACCAGTCGCTGAGGCTCGCTACACCTGAAGAAGTTCTGAAGGATTTCGGTGTTTCCATCGGGTTCATCGGACCCATCGGTGCGAATGTCAGGAAAGTAGCAGATTTCAGCGTCAGGGGAATGAAAAACTTCGTTGTGGGAGGAATGGAAGAGGACTCTCATTACATCAACGCAAATCACCCAAGAGACTTCAAGATAAACGAGTGGTACGATCTGAGAACGGTTGTGGAGGGAGACCCCTGCCCCGTATGTGGTGAACCCCTCAGGGGCACGAAAGGAATAGAACTCGGTCATATCTTCAAGCTAGGAACGAAATATTCTGAGGTGATGGGAGCCTACTTCATGGACGAAAACGGGGAAACAAAGCCCTTCATCATGGGATGCTATGGCTGGGGCGTGTCCAGAACAATGGCAGCGGTTGTGGAGCACTTCCACGACGAAAACGGTATGATCTGGCCCCTGTCCATAGCACCGTACACGGTCATAGTCGATATTCTGAACGTGAACGATCCGGATCAGAAGCGCGTTGGGGAAGAGATCTACAGAGCACTTATGGAAAAAGGTGAGGAGGTTGTTCTGGACGATCGAGAAGTCTCACCAGGCTTCAAGTTCAAAGATGCCGATCTGATCGGTTTCCCCATAAGGATAAACGTGGGAAGATCCCTCAAAAACGGTGTCGTGGAATTGAAAAAGCGATACTCGAGCGAGCTTGTAAGGGTGAATGTCCAGAACGGCCTTAATTTGCTCTTCGAAACTCTGGACAGAATGAAAGCAGAATACGATCCCAGGGAGGTCGTCGGGTGAACTACAGCCGTCTTTCTTCCGCTACTCTGCAGGGTATAGAGGCGATGAGGATAGATGTGGAGGTGGATTTCGACAACAGAAGTGTCTTCAACGATATCGACGTGGTGGGACTCGGGGACACTGCTGTGAAAGAAAGCAGAAAGAGGGTGAAGAGCGCCATACTGAACAGTGGTTTCTCCCTGCCCCACGGAAAGTTCGTTGTGAATCTTGCACCCGGAGACCTGAAGAAGGAAGGTTCTATGCTCGATCTTCCGATAGCCCTGTGTATTCTTGCCTCGACAGGCATCGTTCAGGTGAGTGAAAACATCCTCGCTGTTGGAGAACTGTCCTTGAACGGTGAGGTGAAGCGTGTAAACGGCATTCTACCCGTTCTTCTGTCTCTTTCAGGGCATTTCAAAGGAACCGTCGTGATACCAAAGGAAAACGAAGAAGAAGCAACATGTGTGAAGGATCTTCACGTCTACACGGTGGAGTCCCTTAGAGAGTGTGTGGAGTTCTTGAGAGGAGACAAGATGTTAGAAGAGGTCGAATACGTCGGAATAAGAGAGAGCGTGCCAGATTACTCCGTCGATTTTTCGGACGTTCGAGACCATGAGATGGTGAAAAGGGCTGTTGAGATAGCGGTCGCAGGGTTTCACAACATCCTCATGGTGGGAAATCCTGGTTCTGGAAAGACCATGATCGCAAAGAGGATCCCCACCATTTTCCCTCCGATGTCAGAAGAGGAAATCATCGAGACAAGCAAGGTGTACAGTGCTGCTGGCTGTCTCGGTCTTGTTCGAAAACGACCGTTTCGTTCACCGCACCACACGGCTTCGACTGTTTCCATCATTGGTGGCGGTACAACGCCAAAACCCGGGGAGATCTCCCTGGCACACAACGGTGTTCTCTTCCTCGACGAACTTCCGGAGTTCAAAAGGGACGTACTCGAAGCCCTGAGACAACCGCTCGAGGAACAATGCGTCACCATCTCGAGAGCGAAGTTCTCCGTAACCTATCCCGCCCGTTTCATGATGGTTGGAGCGATGAACCCATGCCCCTGCGGGAATCTCGGGGATCCGAAACAGCCCTGTGTCTGTTCCCCAAGGGACATCCTGAGATACAAAAAGAAGATATCAGGACCTCTTCTGGACAGAATAGACATCGTTGTGAACGTTCCAAAACTCTCCTTCGAAGAGATGATGAAAAAACCCGAAGGGGAAAAGAGTGCATCCATAAGAGAGCGAGTCATGAGGGCAAGGGAGATACAGCTCCAACGTTTCCAGAACACACCCATCTCTTACAACTCTCAGATGACACACAGGATGTTGAGAGAACATGTAAAGCTGGATGATAAAAGTGAAGATTTGCTGGAAAAGTACGTGGAAAGATACGGACTTTCCGGTAGGAGGATCGACAAGGTATTGAGGCTTTCGAGAACGATAGCCGATCTAGATGGCGAAAAAAGAGTGAGAATGAGACATTTAGCAGAGGCACTGCAGTACAGGTTCAGAGACGACTAACTCCACCAGAATTTTCTCTCGGCGATTTCGTCCATCTTTCTTCTTTCCCTCAGGTTCTCTTCCGTCAGATACTCTCTGAATCTTCTCTCTCTCAACTTCTCAAGCATCTTTCTCTCTTTCATCTTCTCCAAAAGATTTTCCCTG
Organism: Thermotoga sp.; assembly: GCF_021162145.1. NCBI lineage: Bacteria > Thermotogati > Thermotogota > Thermotogae > Thermotogales > Thermotogaceae > Thermotoga > Thermotoga sp. The sequence continues at coordinate 35,103 of NZ_JAGGZH010000014.1, read as the reverse complement.
ATTCTTTCCTGTTCTTTCAGCAGCTTCTGCAGTTCTTCCCGATACTTTTCTATCTCCACTTCGTAAAAAGTTATCTCACATTCGAGTTCGAGTAAATCTTTCTTCGAGAGCTGTCCTTTCTGAAGAAAGTTGCTTTCTATTTGTTTCTTTTTTCTGGTCAATTGTTGTATAATGTCTCTGAGATTTTCGATTTTTTCAGAGATCTTTGAGAGATCACTTTTTAAAGTTTCTTCTTCCTTTCTTCGAACTTCGTATATCCTCTGGAGTCTAAACTTAAAGGCCACAACAATCACCTCGTTTTGGAGATTTGCGAAAACCGTATGAGGAATGATAGAATTAAGTAAGGTTCCGTTAATTCTCGATAATATTTTACCAGAATTTGGAGGAGAAAGTTTTGTTCACCAAGGAAGAACTCATGGAGATAGTGGTAGAAAGGGTTAGAGAATGCACCATGTGTCCGCTGCACCTTACAAGAACTAATGTCGTCGTGGGGGAAGGAAGCTTGGACACGAAGATCGTCTTCGTCGGTGAGGGTCCTGGGGAAGAAGAAGACAGGACGGGAAGGCCGTTCGTTGGAAGAGCAGGCATGCTCCTGACTGAGCTTTTGAACGAGGTGGGAATCAAACGAGAAGATGTCTACATCTGTAATGTTGTGAAATGCAGACCTCCTAACAACCGTACCCCAACATTGGAAGAAATGTTTGCATGTGGACATTTTTTGCTCGCACAGCTTGAAATCATAAACCCGAGTGTCGTAGTTGCTCTGGGAGCCACTGCCCTGTCCTTTTTCATGGATGGAAAGAAGGTGTCCATAACCAGGGTGCGTGGAAATCCCATAGATTGGCTGGGGGGAAAGAAAATTGTCCCAACGTTTCATCCGAGTTATCTTCTGAGGAACAGGAGTAAAGAACTGAGGAAGATCGTCCTGGAAGATCTGGAGAAAGCAAAAAGTTTCATAAAGGAGGGTCGATAAAATGCCTAGAGGAAGAAAGAAAACGTTGACACCGGCACTCGAGGACTACCTTTCTGTGATTCAGGAAATACTTCAGAAGCAACCTGCAGCGAGGGTGAGTGTTGTAGCGAAGAAGATGGGCGTTAGTCTTCCCAGTGTGACGAACGCCATGAAAAGACTCTCAGAACTCGGGTACGTAGAGTACGAAAAGTACGGTTACATCACACTCACCGAGAAGGGAAAGAGGAAGGCAAGATCCCTCAGAGGATCACAGAACAGACTGAGGAACTTTTTCTTCTACGTCATGGGAATCCCTTCTCCGACGGCTGAGAAACTGGCACGTCACTTTTCTCACTTCTTGGATTCACGTACCAGGAGCAGGTTCAAAAAGTTCTACGATATCATGGTGAACTTCGGCGAGAGCAAAGTGCAGGAATTGAAAGAGTTCCTCGAAGAAAGCAAGAAGATCGTGAACGTTCAAGAGATTCCGGAGGAGGCAAAGAAAATCGAGGAGGAAGAAGAGGAGGAAGCGTGATATGAATGTTCTGGTAACGGGTGGCGCGGGATTCATCGGCTCACATGTGGTCGACAGATTGATAGAGAAGGGTTACGGCGTCATTGTAATCGACAACCTATCCTCTGGAAAGGTCGAGAATCTTAACAGGAACGCTCTGTTCTACGAGCAGAGCATAGAAGATGAAGAGATGATGGAACGCATCTTTTCCCTGCATAGACCCGAATACGTGTTTCATCTTGCAGCCCAGGCGAGTGTGTCTGTTTCGGTAAGGGAACCCGCAAGGGACGCGAAAACGAATATTTTAGGATCTCTTGTCTTACTCGAAAAATCGATCAAACATGGTGTGAAGAAGTTCATATTCTCCTCCACCGGTGGAGCGATCTACGGTGAGAACGTGAGGATCTTTCCCACACCGGAAACAGAAATTCCCCATCCCATATCACCCTACGGCATAGCGAAGTACAGTGTGGAGATGTATCTGGATTTCTTCGCGAAAGAGTACGGGTTGAAATACACCGTTCTCAGGTATGCCAACGTTTACGGTCCAAGACAAGATCCACACGGTGAAGCTGGTGTTGTGGCTATTTTCACTGAGAGGATGCTGAAGGGAGAAGAAGTCCACATATTCGGCGATGGAGAGTATGTGAGAGACTACGTCTACGTTGATGATGTGGCCGAGTCGAATCTTCTCGCTATGGAGAGAGGAGACAACGACGTGTTCAACATTGGAACGGGAAAGGGTATCACCGTGAACGAACTCTTCAGGATGCTGAAAGAAATCACTGGCTACGACAGAGAGCCTGTCTACAAACCTCCGAGGAAAGGCGACGTGAGAAAAAGCATCCTCGACTGGACGAAAGCGAAGGAAAAGCTCGGATGGGAACCGAAAATTCCTCTTGAGGAGGGGTTGAGGCTCACCGTTGAGTATTTCAGAAAGACCCTTGACTGAACTGTTACGTCCCAAAGATTTCGATGATTTCGTTGGTCAAGATCACCTGTTCGGTGAAGACGGCATTTTGAAGAAAACTCTGAAGACGGGAAACATGTTCTCTGCCGTACTGTATGGACCACCGGGGTCTGGAAAGACCTCGGTTCTTTCGTTACTGGAAAGGTACTTCAAAGGAGAAGTCGTCTATCTGAGCTCCACTGTTCATGGTGTTTCTGAGATAAAGAACGTGCTCAAAAGAGGAGAGCAACTGAAAAGGTACGGAAAGAAACTGCTTTTGTTTCTCGATGAGATACACAGGTTGAACAGAAATCAACAGACGGTCCTGGTAACACACGTGGAGAGAGGAGATGTCGTGCTTGTTGCAACCACAACAGAAAATCCTAGTTTTGCCGTTATTCCTGCTCTTCTCTCAAGGTGCAAAATCCTTTACTTCAAACAACTCTCAGAGAATGATCTATTGAAGATCATCGAGAAAGCAGTAGAAAGGCTCGATATGAAACTGAATCATGATGTGAAGAAAGCGCTCGTAAGAAATGCTGAGGGAGACGCAAGAAGGTTACTGAACACCCTCGAGATCGTCCACCAGGTGTTCAAAAACGAGAAGGTAACCATAGAAGATCTGACAGGTCTTTTTGGAAAAAGTGTGAGTTATTCGAAAGAAGAGCACTACGATTTTGCATCCGCGTTCATAAAGAGCATGAGAGGGAGCGATCCGAATGCAGCGATCTACTATCTCGTAAAGATGATAGACATGGGGGAAGATCCCAGATTCATAGCCAGAAGGATGATCATATTTGCAAGCGAAGATGTTGGACTGGCCGATCCAAACGCCCTGAACCTGGCCGTTTCCACAGCACTCGCCGTCGAACACGTGGGACTTCCAGAATGTTTGATGAATTTGATAGAGTGTGCTGTTTACCTTTCCCTTGCTCCAAAGAGCAACTCGGTCTACCTCGCTATGAAAAAGGCGCAGGTGCTTCCAGTAGAAGAAGTCCCACTCCTTTTGAGAAATCCTGTGACAAAAGAGATGGAGAAAAGGGGATACGGAAAGGGGTATCTCTACCCCCACGACTTCGGAGGATTTGTCAGTATGAACTACCTTCCAGAAAGACTGAAAAACGAGGTGATCTTTTCCCCAAAGGGTGTTGGATTTGAAGAAGAACTACTCGAAAGATTAAAACACCTTTGGCCGGAGAAGTATGGGGGTGATGGTATGTCCGAAATCAGGAAAGAGCAGCAGTACAAAGGCAGAAAGATAAAGATCGTGAAGGGAGATATCACAAGAGAGGAGGTCGACGCGATAGTGAACGCCGCCAACGAATATTTGAAGCACGGCGGAGGGGTTGCAGGTGCGATTGTAAGGGCAGGCGGCAGCGTAATACAGGAGGAAAGCGACAGAATAGTGAGAGAACGCGGCAGAATACCCACAGGAGAAGCCGTGGTAACGGGTTCGGGAAACCTCAAGGCTAGATACGTGATCCATGCAGTAGGGCCAGTCTGGAGGGGCGGAAATTACGGAGAAGACGAACTTCTGTACAGGGCAGTCTACAACGCTCTGCTCAGGGCTCATGAACTGAATTTGAAAAGCGTTACAATGCCAGCCATCAGTACCGGTATTTTCGGGTTTCCAAAAGAAAGAGCAGCTGCTATCTTCGCCAGAGTAATTAAAGACTTCATCGATCATCATCCGGACACCTTACTGGAGGAGATTCGCATATGTAACATCGACGAAGAGACAACCAGAGTGTTCGAAGAGAATCTGAAGCTTTGAAACACAAAAGGGACCCTAGTGGTCCCCTTTGTTTTAAAAACCTCAGAGGAAGTATTGAACCAACTCGAACGATTTCTTGGGAAGTTTCCATACCCGTGAGGAATTATTGACGTTCGGACCCATTGTACCACATCTCCCAAAAAAGACAGGGGGCCATCGGCCCCCTGATATTCATCAGTACTCCTCAGGTACAGACGGTGTTTCCTTCTTTTCCTCGGGTTTTTCGACGACCAGCACTTCCGTTGTCAGGAGCATTCCAGCGATGGATGCTGCATTTTGGAGCGCACTCCTCGTAACCTTCGCAGGATCTATGATACCCCTTTCAAACATGTCTCCAAATTCGCCTCTCAGTGCATCGAAACCGTAAGCTGGATCGCCGTTAGTAAGAACCTTCTCTATGATCACAGCTCCATCATAACCGGCGTTTTCAGCGATCTGTTTGATCGGCGCGGAGAGTGCCTTGTAGACAATCTGTGCTCCGATTTTCTCATCGCCGTCGAGCTCTTCGAAGAGCTTTTCGACTGCTTTCCTGGCCCTCAGGAGAGTGGTTCCTCCACCGGGAACGATTCCTTCCTCAACGGCCGCCCTCGTTGCACTCAAAGCGTCTTCGATTCTGTGTTTTTTCTCCTTGAGCTCTGTTTCAGTGGCGGCTCCGACCTTTATGACGGCCACTCCACCAGCGAGCTTGGCCATTCTCTCCTGGAGAGTTTCTTTTTCGTACTCGGAAGTAGTCTCCTCTATCTGTGCCTTGATCTGGGCAATTCTCTTTTTGATGGCCTCGGGGTCACCTTTTCCGCCGATTATGATAGTTTCGTCTTTTTTAACCCTCACGAGGTCGGCCTTTCCAAGATCCTCGAGCGTGAGGTCTTCAAGATTGATACCGAGTTCTTCGCTCGCCACTTGCCCTCCTGTGAGTATCGCTATATCCTGGAGCATCGCCTTTCTTCTTTCGCCGAATCCAGGTGCCTTCACTGCACAGGACTGAAGAGTTCCCTTGAGTTTGTTGAGAACGAGCGTGGTCAACGCTTCCCCTTCGACATCCTCGGCGATGACGAGAAGTGGTTTGCCTGTCTGAGCAACCTTCTCGAGGACCGGTATCAGAGGTTTCACGGCGCTGAGTTTTCTATCGGTGATGAGAATGAATGGCTCTTTCAGAACGACTTCCATCTTCTCTGCGTCCGTTACAAAGTACGGTGAGATGTATCCCCTGTCGAACTGCATTCCTTCGGTGAATTCTACGTAAGTCTCAAGTGTCTTGGAGTCTTCCACGGTGATGACACCATCTTCTCCCACTTTGTCCATGGCCTCGGCGATGAGCTCTCCTACTTCAGGACTGTTGGCAGAAATTGCCGCCACATGAGCGATGTCTTCCCTTCCAGAGAGCTTCTTCGAGAGTTTTTTGATCTCCTCAACAGCCTTCTCAACTGCTTTGTCTATACCCCTTTTGAGCAAGATTGGGTTTGCTCCCGCCGCAACGTTCTTGAGACCTTCCTTGATCATCGCCTGTGCGAGAACCGTCGCTGTTGTCGTTCCATCTCCAGCAACATCGTTGGTCTTGGAGGCAACCTCCTTCACAAGCTGGGCTCCAAGATTTTCGAATTTATCCTCGAGCTCGATTTCCTTTGCTATGGAAACACCGTCGTTCGTTATAGTCGGAGAGCCCCAGGATTTCTCGATGACAACGTTCTTGCCTTTTGGGCCAAGAGTTATTTTCACCGCATTTGCAACCTTATCTACTCCTCTTTCCAGCGCTCTTCTGGCTTCCTCGTCGAACTTCAGAAGTTTCGGCATATCTCACACCTCCCTCACTCTTCGATTTTCGCGAGTATATCGTTCACATCGATGATGATGTAGTCCTCGTCATCGATCTTTATCTCTGTACCAGCGTACTTGGAGAAAATCACTTTATCCCCAGCCTTAATGTCGAACTTCTCGTCATCATCGATCTTTCCTACCGCAACGACCTCAGCTTTCATGGGTTTCTCTTTTGCTGAATCCGGAAGCACAATTCCTCCTTCGGTCTTCTTTTCCTCCTTGATGGGTTTAATCAGCAATCTTTCGCCGAGAGGTATCACCTTCATGCTTCATCCCTCCTCTGGAAAATTTTTAGCACTCTCGATGCATGACTGCTAATATAAATATACAACTTTTTCCATGCGACTTCAAGCACAACAATTTAAGAGAGAATGACAGAAAAATTACGATATAATTAAACGCGGGCTAACGATGTTTAAAACCACATTCCAAAAACGTAAGGGGTGCTTAAAGCACCCCCGTTTCTTCTGGTGGAGGCGGGGGGATTCGAACCCCCGTCCGAAGATGGAAGCCCCTGGGCTTCTCCGAGCGCAGCCCGTGTTTTCTGTCTCGGGAAGGACCCCCCACGGGCAGGGTGTCTCTTCCCACAGCCTTCCTGTACCTTCCCAATCTGGGCCGGAAGGCGGAACCCAGATCGGTAGGCTGGTTCTCTCACGCCCTCTTCCAAGGCCCAGCCAACCTTGGAGAGGACGGCCGCCTATCTACTAGGCGGCAACAGCAACAGGTTCGTTGGCACTTATTCGAACTCCCACCTTTTTTACGAGGAGGTGGGGACCTCGGCTCGCTTCCCAGGGGACTCCATCCCCGTCGAACCCATTCGCCCCCTGGTTCTGCCATAATAATTATACCACTTTCCTTGACTTCATTCTCCCCGGGAAGGTTCAGAGTATTGTATAATCATATGAAGGTACAAGAAAATCGACCAGGAGGTGTACTTTGTGACAGCATACGTTATACGAAGATTGCTTCTTCTTCCCCTGATACTCCTCGGTGTAACGTTCATTGTGTTCTCGATGATCCAGTCACTTGGACCCGACAAACTGCTGGCCGCTTACGTGAATCCGAACATGCTGGACAAACTGACACCAGAACAGATGGATGCCTTGAAGGAAAAGTACGGTTTGAACGATTTCTTCGTGGTTCGGTATGGCAAATGGCTTTTCAACACCCTGAGAGGAGACCTCGGATGGTCACTCGTTGGGAAAGAACCTGTGAAAGACGCTCTTTTGAAGAGACTTCCATATACGGTTGAACTCGCGCTCTATGCCATATTCCCGGTTATATTCGTTGGTATCTGGTTAGGTGTGAAGGCTGCCGTGCACAGAGGAAAATTTCTGGATCACTTCATCAGAATATTCGCCGTTGTGGGCTGGTCTTTTCCGGATTTTGTGTTCGGCCTACTCGTTTTGATGATATTCTACAGCATTCTAAACTGGCTCCCTCCTGGAAATCTCAGCATATGGGCTGAGGAGGTGATCAGATCCCCCGAATTCCACCGTTACACGAAACTCATCACAATTGACGCTCTGTTGAACGGAAGGTTCGACGTTTTTTGGGACGGTTTGAAGCACCTCATCGGTCCCATCCTGACTCTTTCCTGGCTCTGGTGGGCGTATCTTTTGAGGATCACAAGATCCAGTATGCTTGAAGTCTTGAACAAAGAATACGTGAGGACAGCCAGGGCAAAGGGACTTTCAGAAGATGTGGTCATAAACAAGCACGCCAAAAGAAACGCCCTCATTCCCGTTACCACGGTGGCAGGTGGTATGGTAATTGGGCTGTTCTCTGGAACGGTGATCGTGGAGACCGTCTTCAATAGAACAGGGATAGGAAGTTTCACGGCACAGGCAGCTCTTCAGCTCGACTACGCGTCCGTCATGGCCTCAGCTCTATTCTTCTCCACGATCCTAGTGATAGGAAATCTCATCATAGATATACTCTACGCTCTCATAGATCCCAGAATAAGACTCGGATGAGAGGTGAAATGACGTGAATCAGGAGTTGAAGAGGATCTTGAAGAGATTTTTTAAGGACCCATCTGCGGTTATAGGACTTTCCCTGGTTCTTTTTTTCACGGTGGTGGCTATCCTCGCCCCCATTATCGCACCTCCCGTTCATCCACTCACGAGGATGAAACTACCAGATCCTTACTTGATGCCTGTTGTAAGCTGGAATCAGAGTCCACAGCCTCCCACCCATAAAACGGACGCTATCACGAAGAATCCCAACAGAGAACCAATACGTGGAGTGGATTACCATCCGTTTGGTGTCATAGGTGGAAGAGACATATTCTACGGTGTTGTCTGGGGAACAAGGACCGCCTTCAAAATAGGAATAATAGTAACTCTGGCGAGGCTTCTAATAGGGATTCTGATAGGATCCATCTCTGGTTATTTCGGAGGATGGGTAGACGAACTCCTCATGAGGATCACCGATATATTCCTCTCCATCCCGTTCCTGATAGCCGCTGTTGTTCTGACGACAGTTCTTGGAACGGGTCTGGACAAAGTCATGATAGCAATGATCATATTCGGCTGGATGGGAGCAGCGAGGCTCATAAGAGGAAACATCTTGCAAGTGAGGGAAGAGCAGTTCGTCCTCGCGGCAAAGGCGATCGGTGTGCCAGACTTTCTCATCATACTAAAACACGTGCTCCCAAACTCCATTTTCCCCGTTCTGATTTGGGCGTCCATGAACATGGGATCTCTGGTGATAACGGCTGCTGTGCTCAGCTTTCTCGGTCTTGGGGCTCCCCAGGGATACGCGGACTGGGGATCCATCCTCAGCTACTCCAGAGATTGGATGATGGAGATCGGAAAACACTGGTACGCTCTCGTTTATCCGGGAACCGCCATGGTCTTGTTCGTCCTCGGATGGAATCTACTGGGAGATGCCCTCAGGGATGCCTTCGATCCAAGGCTCAAACTCTAAGGAGGGATCGAGTTGAAAGAACCCTTGCTTCAAGTAGAAAATCTCAAGACATACTTCTATACAGAAGACGGCGTTGTGAAGGCCGTTGATGGCGTTTCGTTTGACGTGTTCGAAGGAGAAACCCTTGGAATCGTTGGAGAATCTGGGAGTGGAAAGAGCGTGACCTCGCTTTCCATAATGAGACTTCTCGATCAAAACGGGAGAATCGTCGACGGAAAGATCGTCTTCAAGGGGAAAAATCTCCTCGAGCTCTCGGAGAGTGAGATGAGGAAGATTCGAGGAAAAGAGATCGCCATGATCTTCCAGGAACCCATGGTGGCGCTGAACCCCGTCTTTACCATCGGAGACCAAATTATGGAAGCGATCATGCTTCATCAGAACGTTTCCGAGAGAGAAGCGAGGAAGATGGCGATAGACATGTTGAAAAAAGTTGGGATTCCAGAGTCCGAGAAGAGAGTCGACGAGTATCCTCACCAGTTGTCTGGTGGCATGAGGCAGCGTGCCATGATTGCCATGGCACTTTCATGCAGGCCGAGTCTTCTGATAGCGGACGAACCCACGACAGCTCTGGACGTCACCATCCAAGCACAGATCCTTGAACTCATGAAGGAACTTCAAAAAGAGTATGGGATGGCCATCATTCTCATCACTCACGATATGGGAGTCATCGCGGAAGTGTCGGACAAAGTGGCTGTCATGTACGCAGGGAAAGTGGTGGAATATGGAGACGTGAAGACCATCTTCAACGAACCGAAACATCCCTACACTTATGCGCTCCTCGAATCCACTCCGAGGATCGATATAGATCATGAAAGGTTGAAGAGTATACCCGGAAACGTCCCCGATCCCCTCAACTTTCCCAGGGGGTGCAAATTCCATCCGAGATGTGAGTTCTTCATGAAAGGAAAGTGTGATGTTGAAGAACCTGAACTGGAAGACCTCGGAGGCCACAAGGTCAGGTGCTTCTTCTGGCAGAAACTCGATGAGATCAGACGCACAAAAAGTGAGGTGTGAGATGTGAGCAAGGAAATCGTGAGAGTGGAAAATCTCGTGAAATATTTTCCCATAAGAGCTGGAGTTTTCAAGAGGATCGTCGGATGGGTCAAAGCAGTGGACGGCGTGAGTTTCAGCATAAACGAGGGTGAAACTTTCGGATTGGTGGGAGAATCGGGATGCGGCAAAACCACCGTTGGAATGACTCTCTTAAGGTTATACGAACCAACGGCAGGACGAATAATCGTGAGCGGAGAAGACACGACCTATTACTTCATGCCCCGATCCAAGGCGAAAGATTATATAAGAAGAACGTATGTGAACAGGTTCAAGAAGATGAAAAAAGAAGACATAGAAAAGCTCGATGGAGTGGATAGAAAGTACGCTCGTCTTTTCTTCGAAGAAGCGAAGGCCTCACCGAAGAAGTTCATGTTTATCCTCCTCAACGATCTGAAGGAAAAAAGAAAAAAGTTCAGGAGAGAAATGCAGATAGTTTTCCAAGATCCGTATAGTTCTCTAAACCCCAGGCTGAGAGTGAGGAGTATAGTGAGAGAAGGTATTGTCACGCACAAGCTCGCACGTGGTGAAGAGGTTGAAGAGAGGGTCAAAGAGATCCTCGAGGACGTTGGTATCCCTTCTGCCTACATCTACAGATTTCCCCATGAGTTCTCCGGAGGGCAGAGACAGAGAATAGGCATCGCAAGAGCCCTTGCACTGGAGCCGAAGCTTGTCGTGGCAGACGAGGCAGTGGCCGCCCTCGACGTTTCGATAAGGAGTCAAATCATAAACCTCATGGAAGATCTCCAGAGGGAGCACAAGCTCACCTACATCTTCATTTCGCATGACCTGGCCGTCGTGAAACACATCAGCGACCGAATCGGTGTGATGTACCTCGGAAAGATGGTGGAACTCGCTCCGAAGAAAATCCTGTTCGAAAATCCTCTGCACCCTTACACCGTAGCTCTGATGTCGGCGATACCGGTGCCGGATCCGAACAAGAAGAGGAAAAGAATAATACTGAAAGGAGACGTGCCGAGTCCCGTAAATCCGCCTTCTGGATGCCGGTTTCATCCAAGATGTCCCATAGCAAAGGATGTATGTGCCAAGGAGGAACCTCCCCTTCGGGAGATCGAGGACGGGCATTTCGTTGCCTGTCACTTTCCGGGTGAGCTGAGATGAAAAGGCACTGGCTCCTGTTACCTTTAATAGTGAGTGTCATATTGTTTTTCAGAATCAAGTGGGATGTGAAGAAGATCTACGTGAAAGATCTAGAACTCAAAGAGGTGGTGAAGAAGATCCTCGTCGAAAAGCACTACAGGTTTTCCTTTGTTGACAGCGAGAAGAACGCTCTAGTGATTGAAGAAGACAGAGTAATTCTGCCACCGAACGGTGTGGTCCTTCGTTTAGACTGGAGTAACGAAGAAAAGGAAAAGGTGAAAAAACTGGCCGAATCCTTATTCCAAAAAAGAGTGATACTCTCGGCCACAGAAACCGAGATCGCCACCAGGGATGTGATGCTGGAGAAAGCGTTAGATAGCTTTTTTAAAGGAGATAGCTCTTTTTTCGAGAACGAATACTACTGTGGAGACATCTACCTGTTTTCTGAAAGTAAGTGCGTTGCAAGGTACGATCCCAGAACGGAAGAACTCGTCTTTTTCGGTCCGTAGGAGGTGAACACTTTGGCAGCACTTCTCGAAGTGAAAAACCTGAGCACATGGTTTTACATGGAAGAAGGTGTGGTGAAAGCGGTAAACGACGTGAGTTTTACTTTGAATTCCAATGAGGTGCTCGGGATCGTAGGAGAAACGGGCTCCGGAAAGAGTGTGACAGTGAAATCCATTATGCGTCTCATAAAACCCCCAGGAAAGATCGTGGACGGTCAGGTCATGTACAAAGGACAAGATATTCTGAAAATACCAGAAAGGGACATGCACAGGATTCGTGGAAAAGAGATATCAATGATCTTTCAGGATCCGATGATGTCTCTGAACCCCCTGTACACGATCGGCGATCAGCTCATGGAAACTATCAGACACCACCTGGGTTACGACAAAAGAAGGGCCTACCTCAGGGCTGTTGAAATGTTAGAGCTCGTCGGAATCCCTGAACCGGAAAAGAGAATGAACAACTATCCCTTTGAGTTCTCGGGGGGAATGAGACAGAGGGTGGTCATAGCGATCGCACTTTCCTGTAATCCTAGCGTGTTGATAGCGGACGAACCCACGACAGCTCTGGACGTCACCATCCAAGCACAGATCCTCGAACTCATGAAGGAACTTCAGAAAGAGTTCAAAACGGGTCTTCTGTTCATAACACACGACCTCGGAGTGATCGCGTCCATGGCGGACAGGATCATGGTGATGTACGGTGGAAGACAGATGGAGATTGGAACGTCTGATCAGATCTTTTATTCCCCACGCCACCCGTACACGAAGATGCTTCTGAGAAGCGTACCAAGAGTTGACAAGAGATTAGAAAAGCTCGAATCCATACCTGGCCAGCCCCCCAGGATGGTGGACATACCACCTGTGTGTCCTTTCTTACCACGCTGCCCCAGAAGGATCGACAGATGTTTAACCGAGATGCCGGAACTCGTTGAGATAGAAGAAAATCATTTTGTGAGGTGCTTCAACCCTATTGAGGAGGAAGTGAGCGTTGAGAGAAATACTTGAGTTTCAAAGGAAAAAAATCGCAGAGTACTACGTTTACGGAAGATTGGCCAAGAAAGGTTCTAGGAAGAACATCAAGATCTTTCTTTCTATAGCTGAAGATGAAAAAAGACACTACGAAATCTTCAGGAAGATCACAGGAAAAGAAGCCAAGCCTTCGATGTTTCTGGCTTTCTGGTACATGCTCTTCGCCACTTTGTTCGGTCTCACTTTTGCCCTGAAGCTCATGGGAGGAAACGAGAGAAATGCTGGGAAAGCCTATGAAAAGATAGACCTTCCCGAAGTGGTTAAAATCATGAAAGACGAGGAAAGGCACGAAGAGGAGATCCTGAACATGCTCGATGAGGAACGTTTGAACTATGTCAGCTCCACGGTTTTTGGCCTTAACGACGCCCTGGTTGAGTTGACGGGAGTACTTGTGGGTCTCACCTTCGCCTTCCAGAACTCCAAGATAGTAGGGCTTCCCGGACTGATAACAAGCATAGCGGAGGAACAAGCCGAAAGAACTAACCCTTTACGAGGCAGCACTGTACACGGGTCTTGCTTACACAGTTACCGTTGCAATACTTGTGAACCCCTTCCTCGTTCTCGGGAATCCTTTCGTGGCCCTGGTGTTCACACTGACTGGAGCCATTCTGGTTGTTCTTTTCTTCACCTTCTTCGCTTCTGTGGTCAAGGAGTTCAGTAGCTACTTTTTGGAGATGTTCCTCTTCAGCTTCGGTGTGGCTGCTTTCTCTTTCCTCGTCGGAGTGATCGCTCGAAGGATCTTTGGAATCGAAATATAAGGAGTGTCGAAAATGATATGGAACGATACCGTTTTTTGCGTCGTGGACACAGAAACCACCGGAACCGACCCTTTGGGTGGAGATCGCATAATTGAAATAGCCGCTGTCCCCGTGTTCAAAGGGAAAATTTTCTTGGACAGGGCGTTCCACTCCCTGGTGAATCCCCATGTTAGAATACCCGCTTTGATTCAAAAAGTACACGGAATCAGCAATGAAGAAGTGGAAGAAGCTCCTGACATGGGAACAGTTTATGAACTCTTCAGAGATTACGTGAAGGGGACTGTTCTTGTTTTCCACAATGCCAACTTCGATCTCACGTTCCTGGACATGATGGCAAAGGAAACCAGAAACTTCCCGCTAGCGAATGCTTACATAGACACGCTGGACATCTCTGAAGAGATCTTCGGAAGACCGCATTCGCTGAAATGGCTCTGTGAGAAACTCGGTGTGAAGGACAAAATAGAGCACCGGGCACTCTCCGATGCAGTGGTAACCGCGAAGGTCTTCGTGAGACTGGTGAAACTGCTTGGGGAACACAAGGTGGACGACTTCATACGAAAGAAGTGGAGGTAAAACCATGGTGAAGAACTACGTTCTTGACACGAATGTTCTGATTCACGATCCAGATTCCATATTTTCTTTCGAGGACAACAACGTCATCATTCCTCTACCGGTTCTGGAGGAACTGGATAAGTTGAAGAGAGAACACGGCAGCGTGGGTAGGAACGCACGTGAGGTGATAAGACGCCTGGATGCACTCAGAAAAAAGGGAAATCTCAGAAAGGGTATCCCTTTGGAGAACGGGGGAACACTGCGTGTTCAGGTGCTGGACAGGGAAGTGGAAGGAGTACCGCGCTTTCTTCATGAAAGATACATGGACAACATCATTCTCGCTTACGTGATAGACATCATGAACAAAGAGAACATTCCCACCATACTCGTCAGTAAAGATATAAACCTTCGTGTGAAGGCAGATTCACTTGGAATACCCGCCCAGGACTATCTCACGGACAGATCAGAACTCGAAACCATGCCGAAAGGCTATGTGGAGCTCCAGGACGAAGAACTCAAAAGAGCGCTGGAGAATGAAGAGGTGGTCGAAAAGAAACTGGATCTTCTTGACAACTTCTACATCGATCTGGGAGAAGTTTACGGCAGATACAGAAGGGGAAAGATCGTTCGCGTAGAATCTTCCGAGATAATGGGGATATTCCCCAGAAACAGGGAGCAGATCTTTTCCATGGATGCACTCCTGGACGATGAAATTCCTCTTGTGTTCCTCGTAGGAATAGCGGGAACGGGAAAGACTCTTCTGGCTCTCGCAACCGGTCTTTACAAAGTGCTGGTGGAAAAACACTACAGAAAACTGATTGTGACACGGCCCACCGTTCCGGTGGGCCGTGATATAGGATACCTTCCAGGGGAGTTGGAAAAGAAGATGAAACCGTGGCTTCAACCGATAATGGACAATCTCGAGTTGATCTCATCTCTCTCTGGGTTGAAAATCAAGGAACTGGAGAAACAGGATCTTCTGGAGATAGAAGCTCTTTCCTTCATCAGAGGAAGAACGATACCGAAACAGTTCATCATCATAGATGAGGCACAGAACCTCACTCCGCACGAAGTGAAGACAATACTTACACGCGTTGGTGAGGACACAAAGATCGTGCTGGTCGGCGATCCATATCAAATAGACACACCGTACCTGGACAAGGACACAAACGGACTGGTCTACGCCGCTCTGAGACTCCTCGAATCGGATCTTTCTGCCGTTATAAAACTGGAGAAAGGAGAGAGATCAAGGCTGGCTACCATTGCCGCCGAGCTTCTGTGAAACATCTCTCAACATCTCGTCCAACATGGTACTCTCGACGAAAGAGGGAGAAAGCTGATAGAGGAATCCCCTTCCGTGTCTTTTCTTGCGAACCACTCCCATCTTTTGAAGAGAAGACAGAACGGTCGACGAATCCTTCCCCCTGAACGCGTCTATCTCGCTCTTCGGCAGTGGCCCAGAGAGAAGAAGCAACGCCACGATTTCCATCTGGGTTTCGGTGAGATTCTTATACTTTCGTCTGGTTATTTTGGAAACGAGATCCGCGTACTCAGGCTTTGTGTAAAATCGATACTTACCCGCGACTTCTCTCAAGATAACTCCGTGCTCCGACCTTTTGTATTCTTTGACCAGCTCCTCGAGAACCTCCTTCACCTTCTCTTCGTCCACTTCGAGCACCCTTGCCAATCTCTCCGATGATATGCCATTTGAGGCGAACAGAAGAGCTTCGATAGCGGCCTTAAGGTGCATGGGCGAACCTCCTGATCCTCATATCTTCGAGAAGGACGAGCTTTCCGATCTTCACAAGTTCCAAAATGGCGAGTAACCTCACTATGAGCTCGTAGACGCTCTTCGCACGAGAGAGCAAAGAGAAGATTTCCACTTCTCCATCGATCTCCTCGAGGATCTTTTCCATCATATCTTCCACAGAGAGGATCTCACCCCTCACACGGTGGACAGATTCGCGGAGAGCCTCTTCTTTCCAGATACGCTCCAGAATCTCTCTGAACTTCTCCAGCCTTTCGGCCTTTCCGAAAAAAGGGGTCTTCAACCGAACGGGTTTCCTCTTCAAAAGAGACGCCTCTTTCCTCAACCTCTGGACGATCTCCTTCACTTTCGTATATTCTTCCAATCTCCTGTACAGCTCTTCTTGTTTCCTTTCTATCTCTTCTCTCTCTTTCTCCCTTACTCTCGGGATGAGAAGTTTAGACTTCAGCTCCATCAGCGTAGACGCCATCTCCAGAAAATCGGACGTGATCTTCATATCCAGCCTTTTCATGTGCTCCAGGTACTCGACGAATTCGTCTGCAAGCTGAGATATAGGAATTTGCCTGATGTCCACCTTCTTCTTTTTCACAAGATACAGCAGAAGGTCAAGAGGTCCTTCGAAAACTGGAAGCTTGAAAACGAGTTCCATCTTCTCACCTCAGAACATGAGATTCATGGCCCTTCTCACTTCTTCCATAGTCTGGCCAGCTGCTTCCCTGGCTTTCTTCGTTCCCTCGAGAATCACGTCATCCACATAATGTGGATCTTCGTCTATTTTGGAAAAGTTTTCCCAAATCGGTGCCAGTTTTTTCTTCATGTTCTTCAAAAGAAGCTTTTTACAGTCGACACATCCGATCCTAGCCGCTGTACATCCTTCCCAGACCCATTTGCTCTCTTCTTCGCTTATATCGAAAGCCTGATGATATTTCCAGACAGGACAGTTTTCCGGATTTCCAGGATCTGTCCTCCTCACTCTAGCTGGATCCGTCATCATTTTCAGAATGGTCCTCTCCAGCTCACTCTCCGAAATTTCAAGATTTATGATGTTCCCATAACTTTTGCTCATTTTCCTCCCATCCGTCCCCGGGAGCTTGGGTACCCTAGAGAGTATGGCATCCGGTTCGGGAAACACTTCCGCGTACAGATGGTTGAACCTTCTGGCAATTTCCCTAGTGAGCTCTATATGGTAGACCTGATCCTCACCAACGGGTACTCCTTCCGCTTTATATATCAGAATGTCTGCAGCCTGAAGGACGGGATATATGAGAAACCCCGCGGTGGACAGATCCTTGTAGTTTAGCTCTTTCTTTATCTCCTTGTAGGTGGGAACCCTTTCGAGGCGCGATACGGAAACTATCATACTGAACAGGAGTGCCAGCTCCGCATGTTCCTTCACACCGGACTGAACAAACACCACGGACTTTTCAGGATCAATTCCACAGGCGAGGAACCCCCTCACCAGATCTCGTGTGTACTCTTTCAACTGAGAAACATCGTCGTAGTGGGTCGTCAAAGCGTGCCAGTCGGCTACGAAGTAGAAACACTCGTTTCCCTCTTCTTGAAGCTTCACCCAGTTCTCCAGAGCCCCCACCAGATGGCCTATGTGAAGTTTCCCCGTTGGTCTCATACCGCTCAAAATTCTCAACTTCTATCCCTCCGTTTTCTGTGGTAACATTAATTAAAAAAAGGAGAGTGAGAACGTTGAGTTCAAAAACCATCTACATATTACTCGTCATCATGGTAGTCTTCATGCTCGTGGAGTTTCTGTTTTTCCTGCTGGGAGGGCGAGCTCCCTTTGAAATAGTATACTACAAGAGCACGATGGAGTACGATTATTCTGGGAACGCAACGTTTACCACAAATGCGAAATTGTATTTCAAGGATGAGAAAAAAAAGGAGGAATACAAGGCAAACTACGCTTCCGCCTCCAAGAAGGGACTGAACGAGTACTTCTCACAGGTCAGTCAAGAGGTCGGAAGAGAAATAATCCCACTGGACTACAAGGTGAGCGTGAGCGACTCTGGTGGCATGCTTGAGGTCACAGAAACAACCCTTCTGAAAGGTGCCGCCCAGGTGAATGGTGATGTCCTGGACACGAGCATGGGAAGCCTCACGTTGAACGTGGCGGGCGAAACTGAAATTGTCCTCAAACTACCGAAAGATGCCACTGTGCTTTCTGTCACTCCAACACCAATGGAGTGGAGAAATAACACGTTGATCTGGAAACCAAGGGAACCAATGAGGTTCCCAAGCGTCATCTTCAAGAGGGTGACAGAGAATGAAGGAGTTTCTAAAACTGCTGAATGAATCCAGATTGACAGTGGTACTCACAGGGGCCGGGATAAGTACACCCAGTGGAATACCTGATTTCAGAGGGCCACAGGGGATATACAAAAAGTACCCGCAGAATGTCTTCGATGTAGACTTCTTTTACTCTCATCCCGGGAAGTTCTACGAGTTCGCAAAAGAGGGCATCTTCCCAATGCTGGACGCGAAACCGAATCTTGCACACATTCTGCTGGCAAAACTGGAAGAGCGAGGGTTCATAGAAGCGGTTATCACACAGAACATCGACAGACTCCATCAGAAAGCGGGAAGCAAAAAGGTCATAGAGCTCCACGGAAACGTCGAAGAATATTACTGCGTGAAATGTGGAAGGGAATACACGGTGGAAGATGTCATGAAAAAGCTTGAAAAGGACTGTGTTCCCAGGTGTGACGCTTGCTCGAGTTTGATCAGGCCGAACATCGTGTTCTTCGGAGAAACTTTGCCCCAGAACGCCCTGAATGAGGCAATTCGTCTCTCCTCAAGGGCAGATTTGATGATCGTGATGGGATCCTCTCTGGTCGTGTATCCAGCTGCCGAACTGCCTCTCATGACCGTTCGAAGCGGTGGAAGGCTCGTCATCGTGAACATGGGTGATACCCCCCTTGATGATCTTGCAACGTTGAGGTACAATGCAGACGTTGTGGATTTTGCCAACAATGTGATGAAAAAGGGAGGAATCTCATGAACTTTCTCGATTACCTTGTGGTCATATCGACACTGGGCACGGTGATCTTCTCATGGACATATCTTCTTCTTGGAAGAGAAAACAGCCAGAGGGAGCTGGACAGAGAGGAGCTTGAAGAGAGAATAATGGAGCTCATGGGAAAGTTCCGCTACATGTCGGCAAACAGATTGGAACTCCTCGAGAGAAAAACCCAGGAGATCAGAAGGTTGATCTCTGAGGCGAACACTGTCATGTCAAAACTGATGGTGAAGATGTCGGAGATGGAACGGCTGGAATCTTCTAAAACAGAAAACACCGAAAAGAAAGTTGTGAAAGAGGAGCAAAAAACGAAAAAAGAATTCGAGGACGATACGGAGAAGGATTTCGGGATAGAGAAAAAGATCGTCTCCATGTACGACAGGGGATTTTCGGAGATAGATATTGCGAAAAAACTCGGTGTCACGGTGGGAGAAGTCAGGCTGATCCTGCAACTTTTCAAGAGAAACGTCGGTTGATGTAGAGAAATCGATACTTGCCCGATGTGTCTTTCAGAAAAGATGCCTGTGGCACTATCTTTTTCAACCCTTCTACCTGATATTCTCCTATCTCCATGAGGACTATCTTCCCCTCTGTACTGTACTTTTCAAAAAATGCTCTGTAAAAGTCAAGACCGTCCTCACCAGCAAAAAGGGCTTCTGGAGGCTCGAAAAGAACGTCTCTGGGAAGTCTGTCGTTCTTTTTCACATAGGGTGGATTGGAAAGGATCATCTCTATCTTCCCGTAATCTTCTTTGAACGGCTCCAGGAACCTTCCGTGTTTCACCACAAACCGATCCAAGACACCGTGTCTTTTCGCGTTTTTCAGGGACACTTCCACTGCCTTCTCGGAAACGTCCGTCGCAAAAACAATCACTTCAGAAAATTTCGCAACACTCACTCCGATCGCTCCACTTCCAGTCCCCACATCGGCAACCATCATCACACCGTATCTGTTGATCAGATCGAGCGCTATCTCAACGAGCTCTTCCGTTTCTGGCCTTGGGATGAACACCCCCTCCTCCACAAAAAAAGGAAGTCCCATGAACTCCTTTTCGCCGAGTATGTAATGGAGAGGGTAACCACTTGCTCTTCTCTCCACCAGCTTCACGATACTGTTCTCCACTTCCGGCGAAACGACGATATCTTTTGAAATGATGTCTTCCTTTCGCACCCCAAGAACTTTTGTTGCTAACAGAACAGTTTCCAGAACCGGGTTGCTAGTTATATCTTTCAACTTATGGGAAAGCTCTCTGATCAGATCCCAAACTTTTCTCTCAACTCCGGGGACATTCTCTCTGGTGTCCATGGTGGGTCGAAGGTGAGCTCCACCTCCACGTTTCCAACGCCTTCTATCTTCTTTATAGCTTCTTCCGCGTCGGAAAGGATCATACCAGCCAGGGGGCACATCGGAGTCGTCATTGTCATGAGCACCTTCACGTTGTTCTGATCGTCGACCTGGATGTCGTACACCAGCCCCAGACTCACCACGTCCACTCCTAGCTCGAAGTCTATCACGTTTTTTAAAGAGTTCAACACGTCCTCTTTTGTCACCCTTTTTGGCATATCCATCCCTCCCAGTTTCATTATACTATGATACAATTAAAATTAGAAGAACCGAATTGGAGGTGATCGTATGCCGAAGGTTACAGTTTCTATAAAAGTAGTACCTGCTGTAGAGGATGGAAAACTCCACGAAGTAATTGACAGAGCAATAGAAAAGATCGCATCGTGGGGTATGAAGTACGAAGTGGGACCTTCCAACACCACGGTGGAGGGAGACTTCGATGAGATCATGGATCGGGTGAAGGAGCTCGCCAGGTATCTCCAGGGATTTGTAAGAAGATTTGTTCTCCAGCTCGATGTGGACTACAGGTCTGGAGGTATCACCATTGAAGAGAAAGTATCAAAGTATCGCTAAGTGGTGCTTTCTGCTTGCTCTACTGACCATCTGGGAGCTTTCAAGTGTTCCACAGTACCTCCTTCCAAAGCCGTCTTCCATTGTCTCAGAGATGATCTCACAGTGGAGGATCCTGCTTGCGCACAGTCTTTACACCATTGCTGAGTCCCTCTCCGGGCTAGCAATCGGTCTTGTGATCGGTGTGGGGCTTGCTATTTTGATGGATCTCCTTCAGGTGATCAGGGAGATACTCTATCCCATCCTGATCGTTTCACAGGCGATTCCCATAGTCGCTGTGGCACCACTCGTTGTCATCTGGTTTGGACTTGGAATTGGAACGAAGGTCGGTGTCGTGGCCTTTGTGACACTTTTCCCCGTGGCGCTCAACACCCTAGAAGGCTTCAGAACGATAGACCCGGACGCGCTGGATCTTTTCAGGGTGATGAAAGCATCCAAAGTCCAGATCTACAGGCACCTGGTAATTCCCCACACACTTCCGTACGTCTTTTCTGGTCTGAAAATATCCGCAACGTACGCCGTGGTCTCTGCCGTTATAGGTGAGTGGCTTGGAGCAGAGAAAGGACTTGGAATCTACATGATCAGAGCAATGAACACATTCAGAGCAGACAGACTCTTCGTTTCCATCGTGATAGTGGTAGTTCTGAGCGTGGCTGTGTTCAAAATGGTAGATCTGCTCTCGAGAAGGTTCACATCGTGGTTTGAGGAAAGGAGGCTGGTATCGTGAAAAAGATCTTGGCGCTCCTTTTTTTGATCCCCCTTGTATTCTTCGCGAAGGAAGTGACAGTTGTTCTGGACTGGTATCCAAACACGAATCACACAGGGCTCTACGTTGCCAAGGATCTCGGGTATTACGAAGAAGAAGGCCTAAACGTGGAGATCGTTCAACCTTCCAGACTCACAGCGGAACAACTCGTGGCCAGTGGTAAGGCGGATTTTGGCGTCAGCTACCAGGAGGCGGTAACGCTCGCTCGAGGAGAAGGACTACCTATCGTCTCGATAGCCGCTATCATACAGCACAACACATCAGGATTTGCATGGTTGAAGAGTGAAGGTATAAAGAGCGTGAAAGACTGGGAGGGGAAAAGATACGGAACCTGGGGATCTCCCATAGAGAGAGAGCGACAATAGAATACATTATGAAGAAGTGCGGTGCCGATCCTTCGAAGGTGATCTTCGTGAACGTCGGACAGATGGACTTCTTCGCCGGGACCTTGAACGATGTATTCGACTTCGCTTGGATCTTCTACGGCTGGGATGGTGTTGCAAGTAAGGTGAAAGGAATAGAAATAGAATTTCTTCCGCTTCGAGAGATAGACGAAATCTTTGATTACTATACCCCAGTTCTCATAACGAGTGAATCTCTGATAGAGAAGGATCCGGATCTTGTGAGGAGATTTCTCAGGGCGACGGCGAAGGGTTACGAATACGCTGTACAACATCCCCTTGAGGCAGCCAGGATACTTTTGAAATACGCTCCAGAACTCGACGAGAAGATAGTCGTGGAATCTCAGAAGTACCTTGCCAGTCAATACAAAGCAGACACCAAAAAGTGGGGATACCAGAAAGAAGAGGTGTGGAGGAGATACGCAGAATGGCTTCATTCGACGGGTTTTCTGAAGGAAATAATAGATGTGACGAAGGCGTTCACAAACGAGTTTCTCCCGTGATCTCGGTAAAGAACCTGAGGGTTCGATACGATGATATACCGGTGGTGGAGGATCTCTCCCTGGACCTTTTCGAGGGGGAGATCCTCTCTCTCGTGGGGCCTTCCGGCTGTGGTAAGACAACCATCGTGAAGGCCATTCTCGGACTTATTCCACACGAAGGAAGTGTGGTGCTCTCTACATCCAGTGTGGGGTATTGCCCTCAAAAGGATGTACTCTTCGACTGGATGTCGGTCTACGAGAACGCCATTCTTCCACTCATTTTGAGGAAGGAAAAAGCCACAGAGAACGTGAAGGAACTGATTGAAAGGTTTGGACTCTCAGGGTTCGAAAACAAGCGCCCCTACCAGTTGAGCGGAGGTATGAGGCAAAGGCTTTCAGTCCTGAGAGCCGTTCTGTCCGGAAAAGATCTTTTGATACTCGACGAACCTTTTTCCTCGGTCGATGCGTACACGAGGAAAAAGCTTCAGATATGGCTCTCAGAGGAAATACACAGGATGGGAAGTTCCGCTATCCTAATCACACACGACGTGGAGGAAGCTGTATTTCTCTCCGACAGAATTCTGGTTCTTTCTCCGCGACCCACAAAGGTGTTGAAAGAAATTTCAGTACCGTTTCCAAAACCGAGGATGCTCGAAGTACTCTCGGATCCACGTTTCTCCAAGATAGAAAAGGATACTTTGAAAATTCTTATGAATCAACCCTGATCTCTTCCGAAGCGCTCTCCGGACATTCTTCCACAACACCTGAGCCATTGAGCACACCGTTGAGGTAGTTTCTCAAACGCCTCACCTGGAACATGAAAGCTTCCAGCTTGCTCTGGACAGTTGGTGTGAAGGGATTTCCATCGGACTCTATGTGGATCACCGGAAGGTCTCCGAATTCCTCCAGTACCTTTTTTATCCTTCCTTTTACTTTGCGTTTTTGCTCTTCCAATCCTTTCTTCACGATCGCCTCTGCTATTCTACTTGGCATACATCCAAAAGGTCCTATGGAGATGACACCATCGTAATGAGCCACTATCTCGTGGAGAATGGTACCAATCGTGAGAATCGCTTCGCCCGTGAGCCTTGGGTTCAGGTAGTTTCTGGCAGACTCGACGATCTCCTTCACGTTCACAACATGTCTCTTGTAAAAACCTGTTTTTTCCATAATCCTCTTCACTCTTTTTTCTATGTACCTTTTGACCAGCACTTCCACACGCTTTTTCAGCCTGTCCATCGTCGTGGAGTTGGGTGAAATCAACCTGTTCAGGAAAAGATAATCTGTGTAGTAAATCCACTCGTGCACAGGAGAAATGTGCATGATGATTCCGTTCTTTTCCATGAGTTCTTCGAGGTTCTTTCTGGAGAACTCGTCTCTTCGGACATATATCTCCCCCGTCAAGAGCACTTTGGGAGCACTTTCGTAATTCATCTTTCTTTCGATGCTGGAGAGTATCTCGGCAACCTCTTCCAGCGTTTTGAAAAATTTCCCCAGGGGGTCGTTCGCCAGACTGAGCAATATTTTCTCTCTACAACCCTCCACCACCTTTCTTGCTTCTTCTTTGTCCTTTGCAAGCGTCATTACACCTCGTTCCACGTCGAAAAAGACGTCTGACACGACCACAGCAAGCCACGCTCTTATTCTGAAAGCCACTCCCAGACCAGCGTAGGCGTTTTCGGAGTTCAGCCCAAAGAGCGCGACGTTCTTCACACTGTTTCTGTCCAGCCACAGGTTCATGAAAACACTGTACTGTCCGAATCTGCACGGACCCATCGTCTCCGGCATGAAGTAAAGAACGATCTCGTCCTGGTTCATCTTCTCCCTCACGTACTTTATGAGACTTCCGAGTGTGAGTTGGAGTGGAAGACACTCTTTCGACAGGGAATTTCCTCTTCCGAGCTTGAACTCCTCCACATCCGGTGGTGGGCACACATCGGACCTGACGTTGTAGTATCTGAACGCTGCAGAAAGGCACTGAGAACCGAACTGCCCCATCGAAGGAAAGACAACCTTCACCTGTTCATCATCAAGCGTCTTCCTTTTCCCGTCCGGCGTGATGACGTAGAGCTTGCCTTTCTCCAGAATGGTGTAAGGTCTCTTTATTTCTTTTCTTTCTTCGTCCTTCTTCTTCAACTTGAGATAGCTCCTGACTATGTCAATAAACGCTTCCACTCTCGTTTCCACGCCGGCATCCGCTGTGTGGCTGTCCAGCTCCAGTATCAAAGAAGGCTTCTTCCCCATGATGTCTCTGAAGTAAGAAATGATGAAAGAATCTGGCCCACAACTGAAATTGGTGATGTAGACACCGAAGAGTTTGGGATGCTTTTTCACAAAACGCGCCGCCTTCAATATCATCTCGCCCCACGACCAGTACATGTTTCTGTAACCATCTTCTTTCTCGAAGGGAAGAGAGTCGAAATTTATGATAGGTATTCCACGGGTGGCAAACTTCTCGGGGATCCCCATGTTCGCATCGGAAGAAAACGCATTGTAGGACCTTCCAAAGAGAACAACCCCGAATTCTGCATCTTCAAGGGTTCTCAAGAAATCATTCCACTGTTTTTTTATCGACTCGAATCTCTCGTGGAAGATCTCCAGAGCCCTTTCAAAAGCTTTTTCTCCTTCTTCACGGGATTTTCCAAGTTTTTCTGCCAGTTTGAGGAATTGCTCCCTTTCGTCTCCACGTGAAAAATCAAAGTATTCTGTCACAAGCTTCCCTTTCAAAGACGGAAAGGCCGAGGAAAGCCAGTCCACCTCACTTTGCACGAAAGGACAGAATACGTTGTAGTTTTCTGAATTCTCCACTTTTATTCCGCGTATCCTGGGAATGAAAACCAAATCTGGATTTTTCGAGAGTAAGTCGTACATGTATCCGTGGGAGAGTTCAACCGGGAAACAGAACTCGGAGTTCTTCATCTCCCAACCGCGCCTGTCGGATTTTTCAGGAACGACCACATCGAACCCCAGCTCCTCTAGGAACGTATAGAATAGAGGAAACAGGTTGTTCATCGCAAGAGATTTGCTCAGGCCGATCGTCTTTCTTGACCTACTCGAGCGCTCAAAACCGAATATGAACCTCTCCCTTCTCTTCACGAAGTTGTACTTTGTGCTGTCAACGTTCAGGTGCCTCACAACGTTCTCGTACATGTTACAGGCACCACCGAACGGAAATCTCTTCCCATCAATTTCTATGATCCTGATCTCGCACTTTCTGTCACACCTTTCTTTCCCACCGGGACAGATGAACGTTCCTCTGTACTTGACCTCCCTGGATATCAATTTTTTCAGATCGAACTCCCTTTCCTTCAGAAATCCAAGTTCCAGATTCTCTTTGGTGAGTAGTGCCACTCCATAGGCTCCCATCAAACCAGGATGCGGAGGCACGACTATTCGCTTCCCGACCAGTGCGGCCATGGCGATGGGGACCGCTTTGTTGTAACAAACCCCACCCTGCATGAAGATCTTCTTTCCGATGGGTCTGTTCCCCTTGACCCGATTCAGATAATTCATGCACACGGAATACACGAGACCCGCACAAATATCTTCCTTGGAGATGCCCTCGTTCACGGCTGTTTTGACATCGCTTCCTATGAAGGCAGCGCACTGGTCACTGAAGTTCGGTGGATTTTCACCCTTCATAGCAAGATCTCCGATCTCCGTGTAATGAACCCTCAGGGATTCTCCAGCCGCTTCTTCGAGGAAAGAGCCAGTTCCAGCAGAACATGCCTCGTTCATAGCATAATCGGTGGGTACACCGTTCACCAGGTAGGTATACTTCGCATCCTGGCCTCCTATTTCGAATATGGTGTCTACCTCCGGGTCGAAGTAGGCCGCCGCTTTGGCGTGAGCCATGATCTCGTTGTAGACAGCGTCCGTTTGAGAGTAGAGTCCCACTATCTTCCTTCCGGAGCCTGTCACACCCAGTCCAATTATCCTCACCTTGGTTCCGTTCAGCTGTTCGAGAATCGATGTGTAGCACTGACGGGCTGCTTTTATGGGATCTCCCAGCGTCCTCAGGTACACTCCCGCCAGTATCGCGTTGTCCTCGTACCTCATCAGGATTGCCTTCGTGGTGGTCGATCCAACGTCTATTCCCAGGACACAAACGTCACCATCCCGGGCTTCCTGGAAAGGCATTTCTTTGAATTCCACCAGATGAGCGTATTTCCTCAAGGGTTCGTGTGTAGGAAAGCTGGTTCTTTTCTCCTTCTTCACCACGAAAGTGCGCTTCGTTTCGACTCCACTTGCAATTCCCCAGAGGTACGCCCCGTACGCCTCGAAGAACAGGGCTTCTTCCGGGACAACGATCTCAAGGAGTTTTTTCAGGTGCTTCAACATGAGCTTGTTTCTGGTCGTGCCCCCGACCAGAAGAATCTTTCTCACACTCGCCTTGTGTGCGAGTTCGACTATCTTATCGGCCATCACCTTTCCCAATCCGTTTAGAACGAGTTCTTTGGGCACTCCCTTGTTCAGCGCGTGTGTACAATCACTCTTACAAAAAACCGTGCATCTTGAAGAAAGTTCGTAGTAGTCCTCTACGTTCACCTTGTTCGCCTCTTCCAGAGAGACTCCCATCCTTTGAAGCTGCTGCAGGAAGAACTCACCCGTGCCCGAGGCACACTTATTACCTGTGTATATACCTGTTATGATTCCCTTCTCGTTCACCCTGTAGAGTACGGTGTTCTCCCCGCCTGCGCTGACTATGGCCTCCACCTGTCCGTATTTCTTCATGAGATGTCTGTAGGCGATCTCGGTCGCTTCGGCCTCAGAAATCTGAGGAAGGTCTATCGCTTCTCTCGTCTTGCGTCCAGTGAGGACAACGGGGCCTCTTTCGAGAAAGGTGGGTATCATCGAAGAAAGGAGTGCAAGCGGGTCTCCGTTGTGGGGAAGATTCCCCTTCTCATTTTCGTTGTAAAAAGAAACGCTCGAGGACCCAATGCACACACCGGTCATTGGTATCACCTCTTTGTTGCATATTTTAACACCAAAAAGTTTCATCCTCAACTTTTCCCTCTTGAAATCCTCTGCAGTCTATGATATCATTTGTACCGGCGACCCGGTAGCTCAGCAGGCAGAGCACCTGACTTTTAATCAGGGGGCCGTGGGTTCGAATCCCACCCGGGTCACCAGCGGTGCGAGAGTGGCGGAACTGGCAGACGCGCTGGACTTAGAATCCAGTGGGCTGATGCCCGTGTGGGTTCAAGTCCCACCTCTCGCACCAGGATGGTGTTAGGCGGGTGTAGCTCAGTGGTAGAGCACCAGCTTGCCAAGCTGGGGGTCGCGGGTTCGAATCCCGTCGCCCGCTCCAGAAAAGAGAAGGGGGAAACCCCTTCTTCTTTTTCTTTATTGGAGGTCGATGGAATTGTACACCCTCTCCGTAGTAGTTTCATTGATAACGATCGTGATCGTTCAGAGAACCTTGAAAAAACTTTCCCTGTCCCTTTTGTCCGGAGTGATAGTTTTGTTTCTCATGCTGAGAATTCCCGATGTGACGGAGATCGCCCTACGTGTGTTGACATCCTCTTCGTTCTGGACTCTCCTATCGACAGTGTTTTTGATTTATCTCCTTTCTAGTATGATGGAGGCGTCCGGTGACTACAGAAAATTTTCAGAAGAGATGCGCAACGTCTTTTCTGAAAATGTGGACTCGTTCGTTCCTGCCATCATCGGACTCATGCCGATGCCCGGTGGTGCGTTGTTCACCGCTCCAATGGTGAAGAACTCCCTTCCAGGCGAAAATCCTCTCAGACTTGCTGTCAAAAACTACTGGTTCAGGCACACGGTAGAATTTTTCTGGCCCATGTACCCTGCAGTGGTGCTCGTGTCGGAACTTTCCGACATTCGCGTGGGTAGCATTTCTTCAAAACTGCTTCCTATCTTCGCCATCGCCTTTATAACGGGCTGGCTGTTTTTCAACGGAAGACAGACACCCCGTCTGTCAAGGCCACGTTTCATTTCCAACCTTGTTGTGTTGCTTCCCATCGCTGGAACCGGTGTGATGATTCTTGTGTTCAGGATACCGGGGTGGTTTGCCCTCCTTTTGAACACGTCAGGGTACATTGTTTTCAGAAGGAAATTCTTTCTGAGTGCTTTGAAGGGTACTCTCAAGAAGTGGGATGTTCTCATCGTGCTCTTTCTCGTTTACTGGTACAAGGTAGCGATCGACACTATGGGTGTGGGTGAAGGGATCGCCAGGGAATTCGTCAAGTGGAACCTCTCTCCGTGGCTTCTTCTTGTTTTTCTGCCTTTCATATCCGGTATCTCCACAGGGATTACACAGGCAGCGGTTGGAATCTCTCTGCCTGTCGTTCTCAGCATGTTCAGCAAGGAGTACGCCATATACACCTACATGTTCGCCGTCGGTGGTGTGATACTGTCTCCGGTTCATCTCTGTGTGGTTCTGTCAGCGGATTTTTTCGGGGTAGAGGTGTTCGAAATCCTGAAAAAGATTCTTTTTCCACTGGTTCTCACGTTACTTCTTGGGACTCTGGTCCTGGGGGTGGTTTTGTGAACGAAATTGTGATCAGGGGAGCCAGAGTTCACAATCTGAAGAACATAACGGTGAGAATTCCAAAGAACAAGTTCATCGTCATAACAGGAATCTCCGGCTCGGGTAAATCTTCCCTTGCCATGGACACCATATACGCGGAAGGACAGAGAAGGTATCTGGAGTCTCTCTCTACATACGCAAGACAGTTTCTCGGCGAGCTCAAAAGACCGGATGTGGATGAAATAGAAGGCCTCTCCCCCGCCATCGCTATAGATCAGAAGACGGTCTCCCACAACCCCAGATCCACAGTGGGAACTGTCACAGAAATATACGACTATCTGCGGGTTCTTTATGCACGAATAGGAAAGGCACATTGTCCTCAGTGTGGAAGACCTCTCGAGAAGAAAAGCATCGACGAAATCCTCAACGATCTATTTCACTCCTTCAGGGAGAAAAATCGCATATACATCCTCGCCCCGATCGCAACAGAGAGGAAGGGAAGTTTCAAGAAAGAACTGGAGGAGTTTGCTTCAAAGGGTTTCACAAGGATCGAGATAGACGGGGAAATGTACAGACTCGAAGAGGTGCCGGAACTCGACAAAAACAGAAGACACACGGTGAAACTGGTGGTTGACAGGTTGACCCTCGAAAGCAAGAACGAACACAGAATACTGGACAGTCTGGAACTTGCGATGAGGGAAGGAAAGGGATTCGTGGAGGTTAGAAACGTCGATACTGGAGAAACCAAACTCTTCAGTGAGAACCTCATGTGTCCAGTCTGTGGGATCGGATTCCCGGAGATCACTCCAAAGCTGTTCTCGTTCAACAGCCCGTACGGGGCGTGCCCGAACTGTCACGGGCTCGGTTTCACCTTCGAGGTAGATCCTTCTCTGGTGATAGAGGAAGATAGAAGTATTCTCGAAGGTGCGATCGTGCCTTACCGATGGGATAGAAGACTCACCAGACGTGTGGCAAGAGAGGTAGAAAAACGTGGTGGTTCTCCCAGCGTTCCTTTCAGGGAACTTCCAGAGAAGATAAAAGAGTTCGTTCTGTATGGCGATGAACACTTCGAGGGGATTGTTCCAAAGGTACAGAGATGGCACAGAGAAACGGATTCCGTGGAGATGAAAGAGTGGCTGGAGAGGAATTTCATCGTGCAGAGAACGTGTTCTGCCTGCGGTGGAAAGAGACTCAACAGAGAGGCCCTTTCGGTCAGAATAAACGGCCTGAATATACACGAGTTTACCGATCTTTCTGTTGAAGAGGAACTCGAGTTCTTGAGGAATCTAAAACTCACAGAGAGGGAGCAGAGGATCGTCGGAGAACTCCTGAACGAGATCGAAAAGAGACTGGAGTTCCTGATGGACGTTGGCCTCGGGTATCTGACACTCTCCAGATCTGCCACCACGCTCTCAGGAGGAGAGTCCCAGAGGATAAGGCTCGCAACACAGATAGGATCTGGTCTCACAGGAGTCATATATGTTCTCGATGAACCCACGATTGGGCTCCATCCCCGGGACACGGAAAGACTCGTGAAGACCCTGAAAAAGCTGAGAGACCTTGGGAACACAGTGATAGTGGTGGAGCATGATGAAGAGGTGATAAGAAGCTCCGATTACGTGATAGACATCGGACCTGGAGGGGGAACAAACGGTGGTCATGTTGTGTTCCAGGGTAGCGTGGAGGACCTGATAAAAAATCCAAATGGTTCTCTGACCGGAGAGTATCTCTCTGGAAAGAAAAAAATCCCATACAGAAAAGTGAGACGGCGTCCTTACGGATTCCTGAAGCTGAAAGGGGTCCGCCACAACAATCTGAAGAATATAGACGTCGAGATTCCCCTCGGTGTGTTCGTCTGTGTCACGGGAGTATCAGGTTCCGGTAAATCCTCGCTCATCATGGAGACCCTGTACCCTGCTCTCATGAACATTCTTCACAAGACAAAGCTTCCAACCGGTGAGTTCGATTCAATAGAAGGCCATGAGAACGTGGACAAGGTGATAGCGATAGATCAGTCACCGATCGGGAGAACCCCGAGGAGCAATCCGGCAACTTACACGAAGGTCTTTGATGAAATACGCACTCTTTTCGCCATGATTCCGGCGGCAAAAGCGCGCGGTTACACAAAAAGCAGATTCAGCTTCAACCTGAAAGGTGGTAGATGTGAAGCGTGTCAGGGGCAGGGATATGTGAAGATAGAGATGCTCTTCCTGCCCGATGTGTACGTGGAATGCGACGTCTGTAAAGGAAAAAGGTACAACAGAGAAACTCTGGAGGTGACGTACAAAGGGAAGAACATTTCTGATATACTCGAAATGACGGTGGATGAGGCTCTGGAGTTTTTCAAAAACGTTCCTTCTATAAGAAGGACTCTGCAGGTTCTTCACGACGTGGGACTCGGTTACATAAAACTCGGTCAGCCCGCAACCACTCTCTCAGGTGGTGAGGCCCAGAGGATAAAGCTCGCGTCCGAACTGAGAAAAAGAGATACGGGAAGGACTCTCTATATATTGGACGAACCCACTGTGGGGCTACATTTCGAGGATGTGAGAAAACTGGTGGAGGTTCTCCACAGACTGGTCGACAGGGGTAACACGGTCGTCGTCATAGAACACAATCTGGACGTTGTAAAAAACGCCGACTACATCATAGACCTCGGTCCAGAAGGGGGAAAAGAAGGGGGATTCGTTGTCGCAACAGGAACCCCGGAAGAAGTAGCAAGGAATCCACTTTCGTACACCGGAAGATTCCTGAAGAGTGTGTTATAATGCCTGGGGAGGTGTAGCGGATGAAGACGCTCTTTCTCATCGTTCACACCATCGTAAGTGTGGCCCTCATCTACATGGTCCAGGTGCAGATGTCGAAGTTCTCGGAACTCGGCGGTGCCTTTGGGAGCGGTGGTCTCCACACGGTCTTCGGGAGAAAGAGAGGTCTCGACACTGGAGGAAAGATAACACTCGTTCTCTCCATACTTTTCTTCGTGTCCTGCATAGCAACAGCATTTGTTCTGACGAGGTGATGAGATGGCACCGGAAGAACAGGTGAAGATCCTGAAGAGAAACGTTGTCGATCTTGTCAACGAGGAAGAACTCCTCGACAGGATAAGAAGAAAGGGAAAACTTCGAGTGAAACTCGGTGTGGATCCCTCAAGACCAGATCTTCACCTGGGGCACGCCGTCGTGCTCAGAAAACTCAGAGAATTCCAGGATCTCGGTCACACAGTCGTCCTCATAATAGGAGACTTCACCGCGCGAATCGGTGATCCATCGGGAAGAAACGAGACACGTCCCATGCTGACGAAAGAAGAGGTGCTGGAGAACGCAAGGACCTACCAAGAACAGGCTTTCAAGATACTGGATCCCGAGAGAACAGAGCTCAGGTTCAACGGTGAGTGGCTTGATCGAATGACGTTCGCCGATGTTATAGTTCTCGCCTCCAAGTACACGGTGGCGAGGATGCTGGAGAGGGACGATTTCGCCAGGAGATACAAAGAGGGCATTCCCATCACCATAGCGGAATTTCTTTACCCTCTCGCCCAAGCTTACGATTCCGTTGCGATCCAGGCGGACGTGGAGCTCGGTGGAACCGACCAACTCTTCAATCTTCTCGTAGGAAGAGAAATACAGGAAGAATACGGGCAGGAACCTCAGGTCGTCATGACGATGCCAATCATAGAAGGAACGGACGGAAAACTCAAGATGAGCAAAAGCTACGGAAACTACATCGCATTCAACGATACGCCAGAAGACATGTACGGAAAACTCATGTCCATTCCCGACGAGCTCATCGTAAAGTACATGAGACTCCTCACGGACATTCCAGAGGAGCAGGTCAGTGAGTACGAAAGAAAGATGAAAGAAGGAAAGATCAATCCAAGAGACGTGAAGATGATCCTTGCCTACGAAATCACACGCTTTTTCCACGGAGAAGAGAACGCAAAAAAGGCTCAGGAGCATTTCGTGAAGGTCTTTCAAAGGAAAGAACTCCCGGATGAGATGCCCGTCGTTGAGCTCTCCCAGGAGACGAACATCGTTGACCTCCTGGTGAGGATAGGAGCGGCTTCCAGCAGAAGCGAGGCGAAAAGATTCATTTCTCAGGGTGGCGTTTACTTGGATGGAAAAAGGATAGGAGACATAAAATTCGTTGTAAAACCTGACGGAGAGCGAGTTCTGAGGGTTGGAAAGAGGAAATTCTACAGAATCTCCTGAAATGGAGACAAAAAAACTTTAGAAAACTCTTGAATTTCTTTTGGGCGTGATGGTATAATCACCACAGGATTTAGTGTAATCAATGTGAAGGGAGGTTTGTCCCATGAAGAGAGTTCTTCTTGCCATTATTGTGATTTCAGTCTTTTTCTCAGCAGCGTTTGCGTTCTTCCCGGACGTTCCAAAAGACCACTGGGCTTACGAGTACGTCTGGAAGCTCTGGCAAAGGGGTATCTTCATAGGTTATCCTGATGGCGAATTCAAAGGGGACAGGTACATCACGAGGTACGAAGCCGCCACGGCCGTGAGCAGGCTCCTCGATTTCATCGAACAGAAGATGCTTGCGGGAGTCTCTGGTAATCTCACCCAGGTCGTTGGAAACCTCTCCGACAAGTACATGGCTCTTGAAGAGAAGGTGAACAGCTTAACAAGTGTTCTCGATACCCTTGCAGCCCAGATAGGTAACACCCAGGTTAACTTCAAAGATGCAAACAGGAAGGTCCTCGAAAAGATCGATTCTGTGAAAGAAGAGCTCGAGCAGAAACTTACGCAGGAGATTTCTCTGAACAGAGAAGTGATAAATAACATCGGTCTCAGGCTCGGGAATCTCTCCAGAAATTACGAAAGATACAAGGAGAGTGTGGACACAAAGATCTCGGAAGTGAACAACAAGCTTGCAAATCTTGAAAAAGAGCTCAGCAACAAGATAGCAGACCTCGAAGGAGTGGTCAACCTCCACGAGAAGGACATCATCAACATCTACAACAAGATCGCTTCCGTGAACGAAGAACTGAACAAGAAGATCGCTGCAACGGAGGAAAAACTCTCCGGGAAAGATGAAGAGATCTCCGCAATGGTGGAACTCCACGAAAAGGACATCATAAACCTCTACAACAAGATCTCCGCACTCAACGAAGATCTCAACAAGAAAATACTTGACACGAAGGCCGAACTTTCTGCTAAAATAGAGTCACAGGAAAAGACGCTGAACATGGTCTACACGAAACTCCTTGACGTGGAAAGCAAACTGAGCGGTGAGATCGATGCTCTCAAAGAAAAAGATGCAGAGATCCAGAGGACGGTCGATCTTCACGAACAGGACATCATCAATCTGTACGGTAAAACATCTTCTCTCGAGGAAGATCTCAATCTGAAGTACAACGAGACCAACGAGAAGATCGATCAGGTGAAGGCGGAACTCGAAAGTAAGATCGAAAGTGTGAAGGCTTACAACAGAAACCTCAGCATACTCACAGGTGCCTTCTTTGGAATCCTTGGTCTCATTCTGCTTGCAATCAGTGGTAAATAACTCAAAATTTTATTTTGAGGGGAGGTAAGATGTTATGAGGAAGTTGCTCGCTCTTTTCCTGGTACTTGGTCTTTTAGCCGCAGCAGCATTCGCGTACGAAGATGTGGTGAAGGTTAACGTTTCTGGTACCGCTTACTTCAAAGCGATACTTGATGAAGAAGGTATCGACCTCCAAGGCGGTATTAACGATCTTTCTGTCAGCCTCTCACCAAGCTCTGGAAGTGTGACAGCACCTGCTACCATCACAGCGGAATTTTCTATTGATGTTCTTGGTACAACTGCTTCTCTTAACAAAATTTCTGTTGAAACTGATCTCTTCGATCTTGTTTACAACAACTCCGATATTTATGGGGATGGCTACGTGTTCTACTACGTAGGTGAAAGAACTCTTGAATTCACACCGGAACTAGGTTTTGAAGGAATCTCCCTGACAGCCTACTTTGCCGATATCGTTTCCGAAACAGACCTTGATAATGCCACAAACGACACCAACAACTACTTCGACGACGCGATCGCTTTGAAAGTAGGAGTCACAAACCTTGACCTTCTTGATGCAACACTCTTTGCGGCTCTCTATGACACCGACACAGATCCTTCTACAAGTGCTTATGGCTATGCAGCTCACCTGAATCTTACTGGAAAAGACATTCTTGACGGCCTTGAAGTGAACCTTGCTTATGCTTACGAAGCAACAAATCTTTACCTGGTTGAAGCAGAGTATGAATATTCCTTTGTAGTGGAGCCTGCTACTCTGACAGTCAGCCCGCACTTCGTCTACTCTTCTGAAGGTACTCCTGCAT
>NZ_JAGGZH010000013.1 GCF_021162145.1 Thermotoga sp. | reverse complement strand
GTTCATCCCTCCTTCTCTAGGAATCAAAAAGAGAGCCCCAATGGGCTCTCTAGATGTATATTTTTTTCGTTTTAAATTCTATCACAACTATCTACCCTGTTCAAACAATCATTCTACTACCTCCTGATTCTCATAAGTTGGTATCCAGAACCAGTGTGGATCACAGCTGTGAGTCTCCATGAATCCTTTCTCGTGCTCGGTGTATTTAACTTTCCATCAATCTCTGCAAGCTTTTTCACGAAGGTACGCGAATTTTCCACCGGAGCGATTGGATCGTCTTCCACATATCGGTATCGCCGCTGCGAAGAGATCAGGAAAATTCATGATAGCACTCCAGGTGCCGTATCTTTCCATGGAAAGGCCTGTGATGTAGATTCGTTTTTCGCCTATGTTGTGTTGTTTAGAAGCTTTTTGATGATCTTTATAACGGCAAGGAGAGGTTTTTCTGGATCGACGGGATTTGTTCTATTAGTGAAGAGCGTAGACCAGCTGGTGTTCGGCGGGCACTGAGGAACGAGAACAAAACACGGATGAACCACTTGGTACCTCGGCTGTGCCCAGATGATGACACCACGATCTCCCGCAAATTGTAGATAGTTGTCTGTTCCTCTTTCACCAGCTCTGTGCGGGAAAACTACCAGCGAGTACTTTTTATCTGGATCTATGTCTTTCTGAACGAAGAGCCTGTAAGGTATTTCGATTCCTGTCTCTGGATCCTTAAAAGTAAAGAGAAGAAAATCATCGATGATGAGATGTTTCTCGTCTATTTTTTCTAATGTGAAAAGTTCCACCTTGTTTCCGTTCACGTCTATGATAGGAACAAGTTGTGAGACGATGTAGTTCAATTTTACATGGGTGTTGAGAAACGTTTCTGGATTGAACACAAATGTACTTTAGGTCCTCAGGTAAGAGTTCCAGGATCACGAATCTCCCACGATTGCTAAAGATGTTGAAGGAGAGATAACCGGTGTTGTTTGTATACACCTTCGTGATCGTCCTTGAAGAGTAGGAATCACCTGGTTTTATTTTGACCGTAGAGTAATCTGTGGAAAGCTTTGATCCATCGATTTCAGAAGGGTGCTCAACCACAACAGCACATACTTTTTCCCCTTCTGGAAGGACTTTGGTGGCGAGGACAATTCTCATATGTTTCAAATAATGATACCATCCAATCCTTTGGATGACCATCCTTGGAGACGAAAGCAGTTGTAACTCAAAGAAAACATGAGAATTCAAACGATAATCCCAAATAATTCATCGTATTTGTCCATAGATTCTAAAAATAACCATTAATCGTGTTTGTATTTTCTGCGACAAAACGCTATAATTTCTTTCTGAGGAAGATAGAACGCAACTTTTTCATTGGGAGGCGTTCTTGTGAACAAAAAACTCAATCCCAGATCTATGAAACGAGAAAACAAAAGAATGATCTTGAGGTATCTGATAGAAAGCGGTCCACACAGTAGAACAGAGATCGCAGAAAAGACAGGTCTTGCTCAGAGTGCGATATGGAGAATTACCGAGGAATTGATGAACGAAGGATTGATCGAGGAAAAGGGAATGGCAACTGGTCGGAGAAGGCGAGCTGTAACCTATGGACCAACAAGATCATTCGTTACAGCGATCATATACAACGTGGAGGTCCTTGAAACGCTTGTGGCTGTCGGTTTTTTGGATGGTGCCTGGAGGATTGTTGAGAGGTTTTCCACTCCAAAAAGCTTCGAAAAATTCAAGCAAAGAGTGTTTTCCTCTTACGAAAACATTCTTAAAACTCATACGTTGAACGAGAGTATCACGAAGGTGGTTTTCTCCCTTCCAGGAATCGTGAACACCAAAAAGAAATTTTTGATCCACGCCCCCAACCTTGGCTGGAGAGATGTCGATTTTCGAGAAGAATTCAAAAATTTGGAAATGGACATCCTGGTGGAAAACGATTCGAACCTTTCTTTGCTCGCCGAAGAGTTCTTTTCTCAAGACGTGAAAGACTCCAGTGTTTCATTCTTTCTCTACTTTGGTGAAGGTATAGGAGGAGCGATTTCTGTCAACAGGAAAATCGTCAGAGGCGAGAATTTCGCTGCAGGTGAAATTGGTCACGTCGTCTTGGATATCTCAAGTGACAAAGAAGTGGAAGATTTCCTCTCCATATCGAGGCTCGTCGCCGAAGTGGAAAAACAGACAAGCCTTCGGGGAGAGTTTCTTGAGGAGAAGTTTCGCCATCTCAAGAGATTGTGGTTTTCTGGAGAAGAGCGCGTAAGAAAAATCATGGAAAATTATCTTCGCTGTGTGGCAGTTGTCCTAAAAAACGTGATCTACTTTTTGAACCCGGGTGTGATCGTTCTTGGAGGAATCGTGAACGACCTGTGGGAAACGTTTGGCTCCTTCATAAAAAGAGAGCTCGACAGAATTACAGAAAAAGAGATAGCGTTCGTTGTAATAAGGGACACCATCTTTAAGGAAGTGCCTCCTTCGCTGGTTGGAGGGAATATTTACGTGATCGAAGAATTTTTGAAGAATGTGAATTAATCCATCCTATATGAGGAGGTGTCATTATGAAACGGTTTGTTGTGTTGCTTTTGGTCCTCGTGGCTCTGTCCAGTTTGATGGCCCAAGTTTCTCTGCCACGTGAAGATACCGTTTACATTGGTGGAGCTCTCTGGGGACCTGCTACAACTTGGAACCTTTACGCACCGCAGTCCACATGGGGTACAGATCACTTCATGTATCTTCCGGCTTTCCAGTATGATCTTGGAAGGGACGCATGGATTCCCGTTATCGCAGAAAGGTACGAATTCGTGGATGACAAGACTCTGAGAATCTACATCAGGCCTGAGGCAAGATGGAGCGATGGAGTACCGATCACTGCGGAAGATTTCGTCTACGCACTGGAGTTGACAAAAGAACTTGGCATAGGACCTGGCAGTGGATGGGACACCTACATTGAGTACGTGAAGGCTGTAGACACCAAAGTAGTCGAATTCAAGGCAAAAGAAGAGAACCTTAATTATTTCCAGTTCCTCACTTACTCTCTGGGAGCCCAGCCAATGCCCAAGCACGTTTACGAGAGAGTAAGAGCTCAGATGAATATAAAAGATTGGGTCAACGACAAACCTGAAGAACAGGTTGTTTCCGGTCCGTACAAACTTTACTACTACGATCCCAACATCGTTGTGTACCAGAGAATCGATGACTGGTGGGGTAAAGACATATTCGGACTTCCAAGACCTAAGTACTTGGCTCACGTCATCTACAAAGACAACCCGAGCGCGAGTCTGGCGTTTGAGAGAGGAGACATCGACTGGAACGGTCTCTTCATCCCAAGCGTGTGGGAGCTCTGGGAGAAGAAAGGTCTTCCGATCGGAACATGGTACAGTAAAGAACCCTACTTCATTCCTGATGGTGTGGGATTCGTGTATATCAACAACACCAAACCAGGTCTGAATGATCCCGCCGTCAGAAAAGCGATCGCTTATGCCATTCCGTACAACGAAATGCTCAAGAAGGCATACTTCGGATATGGAAGCCAGGCTCATCCTTCTATGGTCATAGACTTGTTTGAACCTTACAAGCAGTACATAGACTACGACCTTGCAAAGAAGACTTTCGAAACAGAAGATGGAAGGGTGCCATTCGATCTCGAGATGGCTAGCAAGATCCTGGACGAAGCGGGGTATAAAAAAGGACCAGATGGTGTGAGAGTAGGTCCTGATGGAACAAAACTCGGACCGTATACGATCTCTGTTCCGTATGGATGGACAGACTGGATGATGATGTGTGAGATGATCGCGAAGAACCTGAGAAGCATCGGAATCGATGTGAAAACAGAATTCCCAGACTACTCTGTCTGGGCTGACAGAATGACAAAAGGAACCTTTGACCTCATCATCTCTTGGAGCGTTGGACCTAGCTTCGATCATCCGTTCAATATCTACAGG
>NZ_JAGGZH010000012.1 GCF_021162145.1 Thermotoga sp. | reverse complement strand
TCAATATTCAGTATCCTCTCGATATATTGCATTTTAGGGAAAACTCTCCAATAAAGTAAAACTAATTCGGAGTATGATACAAAATGGTTCGCTTGTCAATGAGTAAGTGGGGAAAGCATCCATTCCCAAACCGGCACAATGTGTAACGAATAGTTGTCTCTCTCTTCAACGCGTTTTTCATCACACTGCTTGCAAAAAAGCAGGAGGCATGTGGACGTATCAGCGAATGATCTTCCCTGTTCCGGCCTTGGAAGAGTGAAGTGTTAATTTCACCAAAATTGGTATTGTTAACAATCTGCGCTACCCTTCCTCGTGTTATTCCAGCCGTTTCAGAAATAATTTCCTGTGTCCATCCAAGGCCATCAACACTCAAATCAGGAATAAGGTGGGGTGGGAAAAAACAAGGAATTGGAATTATTCGCCTATATCCTTGCCTCAACCTTTTGGTTTATCTTCGAAATTCTCGCCGATCCTATTCAACACATCACCAACAGATGTTTTGTTGATTCAAATACTTCATTGTCAGTATGTTTAAAGTGGACCCCATGTCTCAATCCCTTTTTAATCAGGTCTCAGCTTAAAACAGGAAAAGAATATCTCTCACAGAGTTCACAGAGCACACAGAGTTTTAGGCCCAAAACACAAGACTTGCCTTCTCTGCGGCCTCTGTGGTCTCAAGCGACCCAAGGGAGCGGGCGAGAGGTGCCGTTTTTTTTACAAATCTCAGTTTAGAACGAACCAGTTTGACGGATGGGCTGCTTAGGATGCTGCGTCTCAATCCCTGATTAGGGGGACGTTCGGATTAGGGGGACGTTCGTTCCGAGCTTGCCTAAAGTATTTTCAGCCATAGCGTGTATCTTAAACTTTTAGCACTATGAAACACATAAGGGATTTAATCCTAATCAACCAGCTCGTCAAGAACGCTCGGAACGAACGTCCCCTATCGACATATCGGAATCGGGATCGGCGTATCCTCGTGCGCGAGAGCCGAATACTATTATCCTGTGCAGCGATATACGTTTTGACAGCAGAAGTTTGAACCTGTTTGCAACTTTTTCCTCAAGTTCTTTCATAACATCTTTTTACATCGTTGCAGCTTGGCGTGTGTGACCTCATGAGCCGCTTTATGAGGTACTTTTTTGGTTGTTTCTTGACTCAATCAAGTTCTCGAATGATAGCCTTAAATATCCATTAGGCCCTGCGTGTTAACATAGTGATAATGTGTTTAGCTAGGTATTCCTTAATTTCTCTATGTCGGGGTATAGGTTGAGATATATTTGTTTTAGGATTCTGATACCAGTCATGCCTTCTTCCATGCCGAATTAATAAACATCCCTGTTTTTCTATCTCCCTTACCAAATCCCTTCTTTTCATGCCACTTCCAGTTCGGCTACCTTGCGAGCAGAAGGAATGTTTCCACTATTAAGTTCGTTGAATATATCCATTAGATTTTCTTTTAATTCTTCTAATGTCACACCTTGTGTTATATAATCAGGGTATTCATCCAGATATCCAAGCCACATATCATCGTCTTGCCAAAAAACATATTTTTTTCTCTCCATCACAATCCCCCTGTTAGCACCTTCCCACTGCGCATGATGTGACGTCGCTTCCATTAAGACTTCCTGATGCCGATTCAGTCGGAGAAAAATGCAAGTCTTGCTCGGCGCACTTCATATTAGCAACATACTTCCGCAAGCAGCAGATTTTTATAAGAAATCAGGTGCTGCCTAAAATTCCCTTAATCTTTTGCACCTTTACCCACTGTTTTCTCTTTTTCTTGACATTCCACTTGCCCTTTTCTTCCCAGAGGTCCTTGAGGGCCTGAGCAAGTTTTCTTTTCATATCATCTGGAAAGTTATCTATACGACTGTAGATTTCCATGACCTTGTTTTCTGATGTAGAAAGATCGCTGACGGCTGCTATATCACGCTCCTCGGGTGACATTTTTGCCAACTCAGCCTGACGTTTCGCCTCTGCCTCAATCCGTTTCTGCTCCTCACGCGCAGCCTTTTCCTCTCGGGCCTTTTCTTTTTCTAGATCCTTTTGATCGGAGTGCCCTGTTTCCCTGTTCGAGTCTGAGGCTGGTTATTGGTCACAGTGACACATTCCACATGGGAATAGTGGCCTATTCTCAAGACAAAGCAGTTGTCGTCCTGAGTGAGAATATCTTTTTCTATCACAGCCAGCGCCTTGGCCGTATCAGCAAAATGTGACTGTTTGTAGAATTTGTCTGCCATATTAAAGAAAAACCATTTTCACCACGAAGACCACGAAGACCACGAAAAAATCACAAAACCATCTCTATATATCCTTTTCTCTTTAGAACAGCTATGTAATCCTCAAATGACATCGGGCAGTCTATAGGCTTTTCAAAAATTCTTGCAACCTCTGCCTTTTTTATCTGCATTCAATGATCTCCTTGAAATACTGCCACCATTTATTTGGGAGAGGTCCCAGCTTGTTCTGAAATTTCTGTAAATCTGCATACATATTTATAATTTCTTCGCTTAGGAACGTAAGATAAATAAGT